>JBIKME010000097.1:0-4947 GCA_044359415.1 Rickettsiales bacterium
TATTAAAACCATAAGGTCATTTGAAGACTCAATCACTCCGTCGATATATTCTTTTTGTTTTTCATTGAGGATACCAAATTGCTCACTTCTTAAAATCTCGGAAAAACCTGTTATGGAAGTAAGTGGCGTCCTTAATTCATAAGACACATTAGCTAAAAACTCTGTTTTTAAGTTATCCACCTCCTGTAAAGCCTCATTTTTTTCACGCAGCCTTCTTTCCGCTTCAATGATAGCGGTTACATCCTGATATGAGTGTAAAAAATTACCGTCAGGCAGCGGAACCACTAATTTTTCCAAAATTTTACCGTCTGTTCTTTCCACCCTCTTCTTTATAGGTGTTTTAGTAGCCGGTAACTGCATCCATTCTTTCTTAAAAGCCTCCCAATCACTACCGTAGTTATACAACCCCTTAGATAAATCCATAAGCTCATAACTTTTAGATTTACTCTTAAGCGCTAACGCCTCATCAGGCCACATCTGCGCATAAACCGGATTATATAGCTTAAGTGAGCCATCCTGTCCAAAAACCACTACTGCTTCACTTAAATTGTCCAATGTTTCTTTTTGCACTTCAATTAAAGTATTATATGAACGCTCTATAGCAAATCTATCGGTCATATCTTCATACGCAAACAACAAACCACCAAGCGCATGAGGTATTACTATAACACGGAGTGTTTTACCATCAGGCAAATAGAAAAACTCATCCCGAGGATCGATTAAATCCTGAAATAATTTTAGCTGCTCGTTTCTAAAGCTTTTAAAATCAGCCTGTTCTGGCAATTTCCGTTTTTCCCGCAACTGTTCTAATATTTCACTATATTTAGGATTATTATTTAACCATTTTTCATCTAATTCCCACAATTTTGAAAATGCGTTATTATAAAATCTTAATTTAGTATCAGAACCATATATTGCCATCGCACTAGATGAGCTTTCCAATAAATCAGAATGAGCCGATATATGTCTTTGCAAATCCTTTTCCAGATCTTCAAGTTCCGTAATATCTAAAGCATAACCTAAAACTTCACCATTACTTATCGGCAACTCTGAAATCTCAAAATATCTCCTCTCCCCGTCTATGACGATATGTTTCTTTTTATGAATAGTAACATTTTGCTCTATAGCATCTCGTAATAATTCTTTTACATTATCATCCAGTTCGGGTATTTTTGATAAATTACCGACATCGGCCTGCCCATTATTTACAATATGCCCATATGCCAAATTACACCTTATTATTGTAAGCGCAGGATCCCTCCACCAAACGGGAAACGGAACTGAGTTATATATATTTAAATAATCCTTAGCCTCTTTTTTTAAGATATTATATTGTAATGTCAGGGTGTTAATTTCTTCTATATACTCCGATATATCATAAAACCAGATTACTACTCCCTTTATACTGCCCTCAAAATCATCAACTCTATTACCCACACAGTAAATTTTTTTAACTATTTTACCGTCAAAATAGTTAATCGTCATAGAAAAATTGCTTAAACGACCTCTTTTTAGTTTATTTACAATTTCAATGAGTTTTTTTTCGTCATCAGTAAATAATTTTGCCAAATTAGCAAAGCTGTTAATATCTTCTTTTATCGACAGAATTTTAATTAACTTTTCAGATATTGTAGTACTAAGTAACTCCTTACTCCAATAATAATAGCCTCCTAAACCGGCATTATTAATCAAACTATCCAATTCCTTTGCTTTTTTTAAAGCAGCAATATATTTTTTTTGCTTATTAACTTTTATAAACAGGGAGACGGCAACTACCGTTACTACAATCAATAAAATCAATAGATTTGCAAAATAAACCAAAGTCATAAATAGATTTCCTGCCAAACTTTCGGTTCCCTAGTTAATAAAAAAACAAATGGCAACTATATTGATTAAATATATATAATCAAATCTTCAAGATAAATAGAAAAGTTTTTAAAAAAATAGCCAAGTATGATATTAATAATCCATAATGTGAATTGAATTGTTTTTTACTTAATAAAATAGTATCAATTTAAAGAATGATTATCAATTTAAAGAATAATTTAAGTGGGGCAAGTTATGCAAAATCAAAATCTTAAAATAATTGCAATTGATGATGATGAGTGTAATTTAGAAATATTAGTAAAGTTTCTTAAAAATGGCGGTTACGAAACTACTGCTTTTTCTGACTCCTTAAAAGCTTGGGAACATATGTCTGCAAACCCCGATAGCTTTGATCTGGTGTTGCTGGATAAATTAATGCCGCAGTTAAGTGGCATTGAGATTTTAGCTAAAATGCAAGAACACGCAAAACTGAAAAACATACCTGTTATTATGCAGACCGCCGACGGAGGCTTGAAAGAAATACAGGAAGGACTTGATAAAGGTGCCTATTATTATTTATGCAAACCATTTGATCCGGGGATCCTAATTTCCATGGTAAACGCTGCCTCTCGCGATTTAATACAAAGAAATAACTTATATAAACAAATAAAACACGAGAGCTCCTTGTCTGAAATGCTAACCGAGGGTAATTTTAAATATAAATCAATCAGAGAGGCTACAAGACTTGCCGCAGCTTTGGCTAGTGGCGCAAAACATCCTGACCGTATAAAAACAGCATTATTAGAATTAATGGTAAATGCGGTAGAGCATGGAAATCTAAATATAGGCCTGGAAGAGAAAGCTCAGCTCCTACGACACAATACACTTGATGAAGAAATAAAGAGAAGAGAAGAGCTACATAAAAATAAATCTAAATATGTACAAGTAAAAGCTCAAATCAAAGATGAAGAAATAATAATTACCATTACGGATAAGGGAAAAGGTTTTAACTGGCAAGAGTATCTTGATTTTGATCCTTACAGACTTACAGAGCCTAACGGTCGCGGCATAGCCACAGCGGCATTAATGGGCACTAAGATATCTTTCAATAACGCCGGTAACAAAGTTACCTGCGTATTTGAAAAGGCTTGTTAATATCTATATTGCTCAGGCTTATAAGGACCATCCGTATCCACATCTATGTATGCGGCCTGCTCTTTTGTTAATTTACTTAAAACGGCGCCGATCTTGTTAAGATGTAATCTTGCAACTTTTTCATCTAACTTTTTAGGAAGAGTATAGACTTTATTATCATAGTTTTTATGATTTTCCCACAACTCTATTTGCGCTATAACCTGATTAGTAAAGGAAGCGCTCATAACAAAAGACGGATGACCGGTTGCGCAGCCTAAATTCACCAAACGCCCTCTGGCCAATAAAATAATTTTTTTCCCATCGGGAAATTCAATTTCATCAACCTGAGGTTTAACCTCATTCCATTTCATATTTTGCAAAGCAGCGACTTGAATTTCATTATCAAAATGACCGATATTCGACAAAATAGCACGATCTTTCATCACACGCATATGCTCTATTGTGATAATATCCTTATTCCCGGTTGCTGTTACAAATATATCCCCCAGAGGAGCAGCCTCTTCCATTGTAACAACCTGATAACCCTCCATACAAGCCTGCAATGCGCAAATTGGATCGATCTCGGTAATCAAAACTCTTGCGCCATGATTTCTAAGAGCAGCGGCCGACCCCTTACCTACATCTCCATAACCTGCTACAACCGCTGTTTTACCGGCCACCATAACATCGGTCGCTCTTTTAATTCCATCTACCAAACTTTCACGACATCCGTATAAATTATCAAATTTTGACTTAGTCACCGAGTCATTAACATTAATAGCAGGAATTTTTAAAGTACCTTTTTTAGCCATCTGCACCAAACGATGAACACCGGTAGTTGTTTCTTCTGATAAACCTTTTATATCTTTTAGCAGCTCAGGATATTCCTGATGAATTATAGCGGTTAAATCACCACCATCATCAAGAATAAGATTAGGTTTCCAACCACCCGGACCTTTTAAAGTTTGCTCTATGCACCATTTATATTCTTCTTCGGTTTCACCTTTCCATGCGAAAACGGGAACACCGGTTACAGCGATTGCGGCAGCTGCTTGATCTTGAGTAGAGAATATATTACAGGAACTCCAGCGAATTGTGGCTCCAAGGTGAATTAAGGTTTCTATTAAAACTGCTGTTTGAATTGTCATATGCAAACAACCTACAATGCGGGCACCTTTAAGTGGCTGTCTGCTTCCGTACTCCTGACGTACAGCCATAAGTCCAGGCATTTCAGTTTCGGCTATATCTATTTCTTTACGGCCCCAATTTGCAAGAGTAATATCGGCAACTTTATAATCATTCAAACATGCATTAATATTTTCTCGTATATTTTCTTGTATATTTTCTTGTATATTTTCTTGTTGTACTGCCATGATAATTCTCTAATATAATTTTAAAATTTTATTTTATAATTACATCCCTACTAAAAAATGTAAATACATTAATGTAAATAGATGTTTAATTAACAGCAAACTAATTTTAGTAAACCAATTTTAATTTTTAATAGAGCTATGAAGCAAGAAACAAAATCAATTACCTCAAGTCGTAATTTTAAAGAAAATCAAGGAACGGTTAACACTCCTATTCACAAAACTTCAACCATCTTATTTTCAACCTGGGAAGAATACACCGCGGCAGAGGAAGGTAAAGATATTTACAATAGCGGCAAAGGTCAAGTAGCAGCTGATTACAGCTATGGAATAGGAGGAACCCCTACCACTTTTGCTTTACAAAAAACTTTATCTGAATTAGAGGGCGCTGATCATGCTTTGATCACACCATCTGGATTATCTGCTATTACAACTTGTTTGCTAAGTTTTTTAAGCAGTAATGATCATTTGCTAATGGTTGATTCGGTATATGGACCTACAAGACGCTTTTGTAATAAAACACTAAAGCGCCTAGGTATAGAAACCACTTATTATGATCCATTGATCGGCTCTGATATTGAAAATTTAATTCAGGATAATACAAAGGTAATATTTACTGAAAGCCCTGGCTCTCTAA
>JBIKME010000098.1:0-4934 GCA_044359415.1 Rickettsiales bacterium
CTGGGTTCCAGGCTCACCAATTGATTGAGCAGCTACAACACCTACAGCCTCACCCACACTTATAAGATCACCAGTTGCCAGATCACGTCCGTAACAAGCGGCACATATACCGTTTTTGCTTTCACAAGTAAGCGGCGAACGCACTTTAATAAACTCTACACCGGCAGCATCAATTGCTTCTACTGCATCTTCATCTATTATTTGCGAGGCTTTTACCAATAATCCTCCTGATACCGGATGATGAATATCAATGGCGGCAGGCCTACCCAATATTCTATCCGCTAAAGGAACTACTATCTGACCGGCTTCAATAACAGGCTTTATTATAATACCTTCGTTAGTACCACAATCATCTGCCATTACTATACAATCTTGAGAAACATCAACAAGTCGACGAGTTAGATAACCGGAGTTTGCAGTTTTAAGCGCAGTATCAGCCAAACCTTTACGAGCACCATGAGTCGAATTAAAATACTCTAATACTGACAGACCTTCTTTAAAGTTTGAAATTATCGGAGTTTCAATAATATCGCCATTTGGCTTAGCCATCAAACCACGCATTCCAGCAAGCTGTTTAATTTGTGCAGCCGAACCACGTGCTCCCGAATGAGCCATCATATATATTGAGTTAATTTTTTTATTTGACTCATCACCTTTTTTACCTTCGTTTAGCTCTCCGGAAATAATTTTCATCATATCTGAGGCCACACGATCAGTACATTGAGACCATCCGTCAACTACTTTATTGTACTTCTCACCTAAAGTTATTAACCCTTCGGAATATTGCTCTTCAAATTTTCTTACTTGCTCTTTAGTCTGATTAACATGCTTCTCTTTTGAAGCAGGAATAAGCATATCGTCTTTACCGAATGAAATACCGGAAATACAAGCATGTGCGAAGCCCAGTTGCATAATATGATCCGCAAATATCACCGTAGCTTTAGAACCACAATGACGGTACACAGTATCAATAAGGCTGGTTACTTCTTTTTTTGTCATAAGACGATTTGCCATGTCAAAAGTCATATTCGGATTTTTTGGCAAATGTTGAAATAATTTAACTCTTCCAGGAGTGGTGTCAACAATAGTATTAACAATCTTCCCTGCGGTTAAACTAGTCTTACTTATTCTAAACTTGATTTTAGTTTGTAGTTCAACGATTTTTTCATGTAAAGCATGCTCAATTTCGGCTATATCAGAGAATACCATACCTTCCCCAGGACGGCCTGATGCTTCTAATGTTAAATAATATAATCCAAGAATAATATCTTGAGACGGCACAATAATAGGCTTACCGTTTGACGGGCTTAAAATATTATTTGTTGACATCATTAACACACGCGCTTCAAGCTGTGCTTCAATCGACAACGGCACATGTACAGCCATTTGGTCACCATCAAAGTCGGCGTTAAATGCAGCACAAACAAGCGGGTGTAACTGTATAGCCTTACCTTCTATTAATATAGGCTCAAACGCTTGAATACCAAGTCTATGTAAAGTAGGAGCTCTGTTCAGCATTACGGGATGTTCTCTAATCACCTCTTCTAATATATCCCAAACTTCAGGTCTTTCACTTTCTACCATTTTTTTGGCAGTTTTCAATGTTGTAGAAAGACCATAAAGCTCTAATTTAGAGTATATAAAAGGCTTAAATAACTCCAAAGCCATCTTTTTAGGTAAACCACACTGATGTAATTTTAGCTCAGGACCAACAACGATAACAGAACGCCCTGAATAGTCTACACGCTTACCAAGCAAGTTTTGCCTGAAGCGTCCAGCCTTCCCTTTTAGCATATCAGAAAGAGACTTAAACGGACGTTTATTGGCATTTTTAACTACTCGTCCGCGTCTTCCATTATCAAACAATGCATCAACAGCTTCTTGCAGCATTCTTTTTTCATTACGAATGATAATATCTGGGGCCTTTAATTCAATAAGTCTTTTCAAACGATTGTTACGATTAATAACACGGCGATATAATTCGTTTAAATCAGATGTGGCAAATCTTCCGCCATCTAACATTACCAAAGGGCGTATTTCTGGTGGAATGATAGGGATAACATCCATAATCATCCACTGCGGTTTATTACCAGAATCAAGAAACGCCTCAACTAGTTTTAATCTTTTTACAATTTTTTTACGCCTTACTTCAGATTTAACTTCTACTAACTCTGATCTTAACGACGCTTTTTCTTCATCTAAGTTTATATCGGATAAAATTTGTTTAATGGCCTCAGCTCCGATTTGAGCAGAAAAACTATCTTCGCCAAACTCATCTTGCGCACGCAAGTATTGTTCCTCAGTTAATATCTGTCCTTTAGAAAAGGAGGACATTCCCGGATCGGTTACAACAAATGCTTCAAAATAGAGTACTTTTTCCACATCTTTTAAAGCCATGTCTAGCAATGTCGATATTCTGGACGGCAATGACTTTAAGAACCAAATATGCGCAACCGGAGCAGCAAGGTCGATATGAGCCATTCTCTCACGACGCACTTTAGACGTAGTTACCTCAACTCCGCATTTTTCACAGATAATACCTCTGTACTTCATACGCTTGTACTTACCACATAAACATTCGTAATCTTTTACAGGACCGAATATTCTAGCACAAAATAAACCATCTTTTTCAGGCTTAAAAGTACGATAATTAATAGTCTCGGGTTTTTTAACCTCACCATATGACCAAGAACGTATTTTTTCAGGACTAGCAATCAATATTCTAATCTGATCGAAAGACGGAGTTCCGCTGGTTTGTCCGAAAAAGTTCACAAGTTCTCTCATTTATTAACTCCTATATTTGCAACTAGCGCATATTTACTAGTCATTATAAATTATATATAGCTAAAAATCATAGCAGCGAATTAACTACGCAGCTTCTGTATTTTCTTCATTATCGTCTACAGCTTCACTTTGTTCCAAAGCAACGTTTAGGCATAGTGAACGCAGCTCTTTTACCATCACATGGAACGACTCAGGAATACCGGAATCAAAATTGTTATCTCCACGAACCATAGACTCATACATTTTAATCCTTCCAGCAACATCATCAGACTTAACCGTCAGCATTTCCTGCAATGTATATGAAGAACCATAAGCCTGAAGCGCCCAACATTCCATTTCACCGAATCTTTGTCCTCCGAAGTGAGATTTACCTCCCAAAGGCTGCTGAGTAACTAGAGAATATGGACCAATTGATCTCGCATGAATCTTGTCATCCACCAGATGATGAAGCTTAAGCATATAGATATAACCTACCGTTACATCTCGATCAAATTTTTCTCCGGTTCTACCATCTCTTAATGTTACCTGACCACTACCACTCACACCCGCTCTCTCAAGCTCGGCAACTATATCTGATTCTTTAGCACCATCAAAGACCGGAGTTGCAAAAGGAATACCTTTTTTCAGATTTCCAGCTAAGACCACAACTTCTTCTTCAGTCATTTTATGGATTTCTTTGGCAATTTTTTTATCGCCATAGGAAACACCAAGTTGATTCTTAAGATCTTCAATTGTTGAGCGCTTGCCTTGATAGCTCTCTAAGGCTTTACGAATCTGCGCCCCAAGTCCATGAGATGCCCAACCAAGATGTGTTTCTAGAATCTGACCTACGTTCATACGCGAAGGAACGCCAAGCGGGTTAAGCACCACATCAACAGGAGTGCCGTCTTCGAGATAAGGCATATCCTCCTGTGGAAGAATACGAGAAATAACCCCTTTATTTCCATGACGTCCGGCCATTTTATCACCAGGCTGCAACTTACGTTTTACCGCTAAGAATACCTTAACAACTTTCAACGCGCCCTGTGGCAAGTCATCACCACTTTGCAGTTTTTCTACCTTATTTTCGAAACGCTCTTGAGAAGCACGTGTTATTTCATCAAGCTGCCCTTTAAGTACTTCGATTTCATCCATCGCTTTACTATCTTCTACAGCAAATTTCCATAAAAGACCTTTACTGAATTTCTGTAAAACCGCAGCGTCAATTTTACCGGATTTAAAGCCTGAAGGACCATCTATTGCTTGTTTACCCAACAATATTTTAGAAACACTGTCATATATATAATTTTCGACAATAGCTAATTCATCATCTCTATCTTTTGCCAGCCTTTCAATTTCTGCTTGCTCAATCGATAAAGCTCTTTCATCTTTTTCAATTCCGCGTCTTGAGTATACTCTGACTTCGACAACCGTTCCACCAACTCCAGGAGGAACACGCAGAGAAGAGTCTCTTACATCCGCCGCTTTTTCACCGAATATCGCACGCAAAAGCTTTTCTTCCGGAGTCATAGGAGATTCACTCTTAGGAGTAACCTTACCTACTAATATTTCACCAGGCTTAACTTCAGCGCCAACGTGAACAATACCTATCTCATCAAGATGTTTTAGGTTTTCTTCACCAACATTAGGTATATCTCTTGTAATATCTTCAGGACCTATTCTTGTATCACGAGCCACAACCTCAAATTGCTCTATATGAACAGAGGTAAATACATCATCCTTTACAATTCTTTCAGAGATTAATATAGAATCTTCAAAGTTATAACCGTTCCAAGGCATAAAGGCCACCAAAACGTTTCTTCCCAAAGCCAGCTCACCCAAGTCAGTACTAGGACCATCCGCTATAATATCGCCTTTTTTTACTATATCACCAGCTTTCACTATTGGTTTTTGGTTAATACATGTATCTTGGTTTGTACGTTGATATTTAAGTAAGTTATAAATATTAACGCCAGGTGAATTATCGGTATTATCACTTTCAGATTTAACAACTATACGATTCGCATCAACTTGGTCAACTATACCGTCTCTTTTAGCTACTACCGTAACACCAGAGTCTTTTGCAACTTTACTTTCTATACCGGTTCCTACTAGAGGCGCATCATTACACAACAATGGCACAGCCTGACGTTGCATGTTCGATCCCATAA
>JBIKME010000099.1:0-4886 GCA_044359415.1 Rickettsiales bacterium
AGCTCTCTAGAATAATTTAGTGCCTTTGGCAATTATTTTCTAAGATAAAAAACTAAATAACTCATGTCTGACTATATAACGATATATAACTGTATAGTAAGAGATGTGGATTGTTAACTTTGTCCCAAATCTTCTTGCTAAATCTTATCTGCAAATCAGTTTGATTCATTTTACAAACCAGGCAGACCGTAAGCAATTTACCAGCTGCTACCGTAGTTTTTTATTTTTATAGCCGTCCAAATAATTGTCAAAGCTATTAGTTCAGGCATTATTATGCTGATTTATAGATTGTAATTAATTATTCTTTATTCACCAATTGTTTTGATACCACTTTTAAAATTTATCCTCTAGGAGCTATCTTGAACTGGAACGGCGGACATTATTATTTTTCCTGACATGATATCAAAAAACATATCCCATGAATCGACTCTTATAGTAAGTCCGATACTTTTAACTTAAGAGTGTCGGTACACATTTCCGAGAGCTTGTTTAGTATCTATTTAGTTATATAACTATTATTTTTAACAAGTAGTTGGAAGTCATTATGCATGATTATCCAAGCGACATAAGTCGCGAATAATTTGAAAAGATTTGCTCTGTTTTGGAGTCGTTTAGCCAAGTAACTCGCCCTAGAAGGGTTGATTTATATAGTGTTTTCTGTGGAGTTCTGTACATATTAAAAGGAGGGTGTCAGTGAAGAATGTTGCCAAAAGAATAGTCTAACTGGCAAACATGCCATTACTATTTCAGGATTTTGAGCGCAAAAAAAGACGATAAGTCAGAAAGCCTTCTTTAGGTGGTCTTAAAAAAATTGGTAGCAGAACTTCGTATTTTAGATGATAGGTTGCGAAAAAGAGCTTTATAATTATCTATGTAAAGAGTGTAAAAAACCGATACGGCAGAAAATAAGGGTTATGATGCAAAAACAACTCTACAGTAATATATTGTAAATATTTATTCAATATTAACCAGGGCAATCGCACTAAAATTGTAAAATCATTCTGACTCCATTATATTTGTATATTTTTTAATGTATAAAAAAGGATAAAGTCATGGAGACGAATATAATGCATCATTTTTCAACACTGGAAGATCCCCGGATAGACAGGCAGAAGCACCATAGTTTATCTGAAATATTGTTTCTGATATTATGCTGTAGCTTATGCGGTATCACTGATTATGTTCATATAGAGGACTTTGGTAATGCTCATAAAGATTGGTTTAGGAAGTATTTTCGATACTCTGAGATACCTTCGCATGACACGCTTGGCCGTGTAATGAGGTTACTTTCACCTAGTGCATTCAAAGAATGTTTTGTAAATTGGGTCAGTAGCTTAGGCTGTATAAAAGATGATTTAATATCAATAGATGGTAAGAATCTGCGCCATTCATTTGATAATGGAGACGTAAAATCGTCAATTTATATGGTTTCGGCATGGGGTTCTAACACTGGTTTGGTTTTAGGACAGGAGAAGGTAGCTACAAAATCAAATGAGATAACTGCGATTCCAAAGCTGCTGGAAGTTCTTGATATAAAAGGATGTATTATCACGATAGATGCTATGGGCTGCCAATATGAGATAGCTAATAAAATTAAAGATAATGGCGGTGATTATATTTTTTCACTTAAAGGTAACCAGGGCAATCTCAGCAAAGACGTTGAATTGTTTTTTGAAGATAAGGCCCTTGTGAGTGAGTCAAATCCTAATGTATACGAGACAGTTGACGGTGATCACGGCAGGATAGAGACAAGGAAATGTACTGTTATAACTGACGCAGCTTGGCTAGTAAAACGTCATAAAAAATGGGGTTCTATTAAATCGCTTATACGCATTGAATCCAAGCGGGAAATAAATGGAAAAATATCTGAAGAAAAACGCTATTATATCTCTTCTATACAGGGTGATGCCAAAATGATGCTTCACTGTATAAGAAGCCATTGGGGTATAGAAAACAAACTACATTGGGTACTTGATGTGCAGTTTAATGAAGATATGTGCCGGATAAGAAAGGATCACGCCCCTGAAAATATGGCCATCGTAAGGCATATGGCAATAAATTTTATAAATAAATTTAAAACCGACACTAAAAGTAGTATTAGTATTAAGCGTATCCAGAACAAAGCCGCTTGGAGCGATGAGGTGAGACAGGCTATATTATTTTAGTGCGATTGCCCTGAAGGCTGAAAAGATTGCTCAATATTAGGTGAAACTGTTTTTCCAATCAAGCCATAATAATTATATACAGTCAAAGGTGCGATAGTACCCTGATTAGAAAGGAATGAAGTTGAGGGGTTAAGCATACCTTGATTTTCTAAATAATTTTTCTGTGCATTTTTTACAAAGATATCATGAAATGCACCTAATGAGTTCATGCCATTAACCTCATTAACAACAATAGAAACAGCCCCTCCTTCATCTGCAAAACCCGGCTCTCTAATGGGGTTGCCATTTTTATCAATAGGTATTGATATACCAATGTTATTATTAGGATTGGTTACAGCAACGCCATCAGGTTTAGGTTCAGCATTTCCACCTTCAAGCTAGGTTTGCGTATATTTTGTATACCCCTCAATAAATTTATTAGCTCTCCACGGAGTTATTGGATTCTCAACAGCCCTGAATAACATAAACAAAATGTGCAACTTTTACCGTAACAAGCTCATTATCCAGCAGTACTTTATCCGTGCTCCAGTCAAATTGGTACGCCTCGCCAATACCAAATGACAGAGGCACACAGGCGCTAGGCGGCAAAGGCTGATCCTGCTTCTTCCATTTAGCAGAATAACGGCAAACAGCAGACTCGGAGCCGCTATAGCCAAGTGTTTGCAGCTCTTCAAATAGCTGCCGCATTGTGCGCTTTGCCTTCGCCGTTTTGTTATCACGAAAAAGCTTTTCTAACGACTCAAGATGCTCGCCAAGCGCAGGATATGGATGCACCTTGCGAGCATAAAACATGGTTTGAGAACCATCCTTGCGGATGATATCCCTCACTGTGTTGCGAGACAGCTGCATATCACGGCTGATCGCCCTAATCCCATCACTAATGCGGTAACGGTTCAGTATTTTTAACTTAGTTTCCATCATTAACATCTCCAAATTATTACTCCTGTTATCGGTTAAAATAACAAGAGTATAGGTTGATAATAATGGATCAACTACATAACAAAAAACCCACCATAAGGTGGGTCAGTTTTGCACGCAGATTAACCCATCAATTGGGTCATTATTGAATGCGGTATAACAGAATAGGACCTGCCATTCCATTTATAGAGGCGTAACTCATCGCTCTACCGATTGCAGGTGAACCACCGAACCTACTCTTCACACATTCGCCAAGTAGTGCCTTGTGAGATGTACAAGCAGTGAGGAGGAAAAATATTAGTAATAGTTTTTTCATATTTATAACACATCTAAGCTGTTGGCATTTGTAATACTAAAACAAAAACGCCAGATAAACACCATGCCAACACTCCAAGGAACATAAGTATAAAATAAAATATACTTTTTTTCTTGCTTTTAGAGTAACTTGTTTTCAGAAATTTTCTTGTAAAGCTTATAATATAAGCAAGCAACAGTATGTAGCTAAGAATCATGCTTATTACTTTAATCGTATCTACATTATGAGGTACAATCATATACAAATGAATTATTGGGCCGATAATGTAATAATGAGCAGTATTGACAAAAGCCTCCCAATAAAACTCCGTTACTCCATCATTCCCTTTAAATAATTGCGCTAACTTGTAGGTCATACAAAAAAATGCAAAAAAGAACGATGTAATAAATGATAAAATAAGAACAACTGATTTATTACTGAGCATTTTGTAACCTTTCTATTTGCTCGTCGCTATAGCCAAGCGTTTTCAATCCTTTTCTTCCTAAATATTTAGCAGCCATAGCCTGCTCTCTTTGTAATTTGGTAGTTGTATCCTGAGGTGAGTTACCGTACTCTATCCACGGGAGTACATCAACAAAAAGATGCTCGTCTATTTGTTCCGAACTATTAAATAAGATGTCAGCAGCACCACCTGGCACTTGATAATCATAACTTCCTCCATTTTCTGGTGTGGTTACAATATTTCCATCAGCATCATAAATAGCTTGTTGATTTGATCGTACGCCTTCGCCTCTATAATCAACGTTACCAGTTGTACCAATGTTGTGAGCTACCGCATCCCCACTTTTTTTATCCCAAGAATCAATTTCTGTTTGTAATTCTACTGTATTTACAGGAAGATTGTCATGTGCAAAGATTATTCTACCATTATGAACAATCTTTACTTGGTCTTCTGGAATAGAGTCCAAAAATGCGCGATTAACCCTATCTGGATTTGCATAAAACATTGTCCAAGTTTTTCCGTCTTTAGTAATAGTTCCAACTTTAACTATGTCACCTACATTTATAAGGTCTTCATTATCAATATTATTTATTTCAGCTAATTCTTCCGCCGTTAAATTAGTTCCGAAAATTTTGTTTATTTCGTCTGTAATTTCTTCTAACGTATCGCCTTCTTCAACTTCACCTGTGTTTAAGTTATAATTATTATCAATAGCATTGCTACCAGCAGCATAAGCCGCATTTACTGAATCAACATCATCCCCGCCATCTCCGACTGCCAGCCCTGCAAATGCAGAAAATATTTTTCCAGCATCACTACTACCAGTCCATTCCGCGCCAAACTCTCCAACCACCGCCCCAGCCGCGCCAGATTTGCAATCTCCAGAAATAGCCTCACCCATGGCACAGCCGACCACAGCATGACCTGCGATTTGGTATGCATCATTCAGAAGCGGAGCATTTCCACCATTAGCATCAGCTGCTGTGTGGTATGGCTTGCCTATAAATTCAGAGGTTACTTCCGCACCTACTGCCACTATTGCACC
>JBIKME010000101.1:0-4846 GCA_044359415.1 Rickettsiales bacterium
AATCGATCCATTTCCACCACCTGCAGCTATGGCCTGCACTTCTGACAACAGACCTTCATTATCTTTGCTTGCTCCGCCTGAGAAAACCACAATTCTTCTACCGTTAAATAAAACTTCTTTTACATGCGCCACTCGCTTTGATAAAGTATCTATTTCTATTTTATTTGCATGATAAACTTTTCTTGCTTCATCTTGCTCTATATAATCGGTAGGAAGTTTAACCTTTATAATATGAGCTCCGAGTAAAGCTGCCATGTGAGCGGCGTAAGCAGTCACATCGATTGCTGTTTCACCGGCTTTAGACAAACTACCACCTCTTGGATAAGACCATATTACCACCGCCAATCCATAAGATTTAGCCTCCTCAGACATCTGTCTGATTTCCTCCATCATTGAAAAAGCCTCATCCGAGCCCGGATAAATTGTAAAACCGATTGCACTACAACCCAATCTTAAAGCGTCCTTTACAGAAGAGGTTATTGCCTGATTCGGAACTGATGTAGATAGAGAATTGCTGCTATTTACTTTTAAAATAGTAGGGATAGCGCCGGCAAAGCTATCGGCTCCAGCCTCTATCATACCAAGTGGAGCAGCATATGCACTAAGACCAGCATCAATAGCTAATTGAAAATGATAATGCGGGCAATAGGCATCCTTATTAGGAGCAAAACTACGCGCAGGACCATGTTCAAATCCTTGATCAACAGGTAATATAACCAGTTTCCCGGTTCCGGCTAATTTTCCATGCATTAACATTTTAGCTAAATTTGCTTTAGTTCCAGGATTGTCACTTTCATAGTAGCTTAAAATTTTTTTTACTTGATGCGTCACATGCATTTTCGGCTCCATTTTAAATAATGATAATTATAAATAATGACAATGTTTTTTACTTGATAAACCACATCAAATTATTTTGCAATTGATAAATAATATTAGATTTTTTAATATTAGATTTTTTGATTTATATATTTATTGTATAATCTGATATAAACTTAGGTAAAATTCATCTGTTATGTTAAGAGCATTTTTAATATTTTTGTTTAGTTTATTATTTTCATCCGGCGCAGGAGCCCAATATATGCTGCAGGATAAAATTGAGCTATTTAATAAACCAGCCAATTCCACAGATAATTCCACAGATAATGCTAAAATTATAAAAATAGTAGGCTTCGGAGATAATTTAATGTCAGGATATAAACTTGGCGCTTATAGAGATTATATATCAACTTTAGAGAGACGATTGTGGCAAGAAAGATATTCAAATATAAAAGTTTATAAATATAGCTCGGTAGGACAAACTACCGGTGATGCGTTAAAGAAGTTACAGGCTATAATAGATATCAAGCCTAATGTTGTCATTATAGAGCTGGGCTTAAACGATGCTATTCAAAAAATACCGCTAAAGACAACATATGATAATTTAACTTACATTATAGAAAATTTACAAAAAAATAACATTCAAATCCTGCTAATGGGTATGAAAGCCCCTCCTCTTGCCGACAGCGAGTATAAAAAACAATTTCCCGCTATGTATAGCTATTTAGCCAATAAATATAAAATATTACTGTATAAATTCTTTTTAAAGGAAGTAGCCGGTAATGAGGATTTAACCTTATCTGATAAAATACACCCCAATCAAAAAGGAGTTACATTAATGGTTGAGAACACCCTTCCCTATGTTACAAAATTAATTCAATTGTCAGCGAATAATTAGCTGGTATTTTTTATTACCAATTTTGCTTTATTACAAGCAATCAAAGCTGCTACAAATTCAAATAATATAACAATAAAAGTTGGTATTAAAAAATACACCAAATTATCCGCTTGTACTAAGTTTTTATAAAAAATATAAGAAAAAGAGGCGATCGCAAAAGTTAGAAATATTATAAAAATAAAAAAAATTAATAAAGTTACGTTTTTCACATATATTTTATTTTTACATTTTCTACATGAAAAGTAAAAGGGCGTTAATTCTAACATCAGAAATATAATATTAGTACGATGGTGGCATGTAGGACATTTTGCCGAATATTTCATTAAATAAGATCCCTGATCACTTTATGTAAAATTCCCCCATTTTTAAAATATTCAATTTCATCAAAAGTGTCAATCCGACAAGTAAGGGTTATATTTCTTACTACCCCGTCAGATCCGGTTATTTTACAAATCACATCCATAGCAGGCGTAATACCATCTTCTATACCAGTAATATCAATAGACTCATCACCTTTCAGATTTAAATTGTTTCTAGTCATGCCGTCTTTAAAGTTCAGAGGCAAGACTCCCATGCCAACTAAATTTGACCTATGAATCCTTTCAAAGCTTTCACAAATTACCGCTTTAACACCCAGTAACATCGTGCCTTTGGCCGCCCAGTCTCTAGATGATCCCATACCGTAGTCTTTACCTGCAAATATAACCAGAGGGGTTCCTTCGGCTTTTTTTCGCATGGCAAAGTCATAGATATTTACAATATTACCATCTTCTATAGTATAACCACCTGCTTTATTAGGAAGCATTTCATTTTGAATACGGATATTGGCAAATGTACCGCGCATCATGACCTCGTGATTGCCGCGCCTTGAGCCGTAGGAATTAAAATCAGCTTTTGCTACTGATTTTTGTTCTAAATACTCCGCTGCCGGGCTATCTTTAGCGATAGAGCCTGCGGGAGATATATGGTCCGTTGTAATACTATCACCGAATATAGCCAGAATTAGGGCTGATTTTATATTTTTTAATTGCCCATGTTCTTTTGTCATATTTTCAAAATATGGCGGATTATTTATATAAGTACTATTTGACCAGTGGTAATTATCCGATAAGGCTACTTTAATTTGTTGCCACGTACTATCGCCGGTAAATACATCCTTATATTTTTCTGCGAACATTGCAGATGTTACATTGGCATTTACAGTATCAGTTACTTCTCTATTAGTAGGCCATATATCCTTAAGATAAACATCATTACCGTTTTTATCTTTAGCTATAATATCTTTTGCAATATCAACTGACATATTTCCTGCAATTGCATAGGCAACCACGAGTGGAGGCGAGGCTAAGTAATTAGCCTTAGTCAGCGGATGCACTCGTCCTTCGAAATTACGATTACCAGACAATACGGAGCATACTGATAATTCATTATTTGTAATTTGTGCTTCAATCTCTGGCTTTAAAGGTCCTGAATTACCAATACAGGTAGTACAGCCATAACCGACAAGATTAAAACCAAGCAGATCAAGATATTTGTCCAGGCCTGATGCTTTATAATACTCGGTAACAACTTTTGAGCCCGGTGCCAGCGACGTTTTAACCCAAGGCTTGACTTTTATACCAAGTTTAGCTGCTTTTTTAGCAACAAGTCCAGCCGCTATCATAACCGATGGATTTGAAGTGTTGGTACAACTGGTAATAGCCGCTATCACTATATCACCGTTTTTAAGACTGGAATCTTTAGTGGATTCTTCATTTAAAGTTTGTTTAAATGAAGCAGAAGCCTCCGATAATAGAATTTTATCCTGCGGTCTTTTAGGCCCTGAAATGCAAGGTTCCACACTAGACAAATCAAGCTCAAGCCTATCGGTAAAGTCAGATTCCCTACCATCAAAATACATATCCTGAGCTTTTGCATATTCTTCTACTAACGCAATCTGATGATCATCCCTTGCGGTTAATTTGAGATATTCTATAGTTTCACTATCTATCGGGAAAAAACCGCAAGTTGCTCCATATTCCGGAGCCATATTGGCAATGGTAGCACGATTAGCTAAGTTCAGCCCTGATAATCCATCACCATAATACTCCACAAATTTTCCTACCACCCCTTTTTTTCTTAACATTTGTGTTATGGTAAGAACAATATCAGTTGCTGTAGTTCCTTCCTTTATATTTCCGGTTAATTTAAAGCCGACAACATCAGGTATTAGCATTGATATAGGCTGCCCTAACATAACAGCTTCCGCCTCAATACCTCCGACTCCCCATCCAAGAACAGCAAGGCCGTTAATCATTGTAGTATGGGAGTCGGTACCAACAACAGTATCAGGATAAGCATAATTTTCACCGTTGATTTTTTTAGTCCAAACAACTTTAGCTAAATATTCTAAATTCACCTGATGACAAATACCGGTACCAGGCGGTACCACTCTGAAATTATTAAACGCTTTTTGTCCCCAGCGTAAAAACTCATAACGTTCTAAGTTACGTCGCATTTCAATTTCAACATTATCGGCAAAAGAGTCATTAGATCCGTAGTTATCAACCATAACCGAATGGTCGATAACTAAATCCACTGGATTTAAAGGATTAATTTTTTTAGGATCGCCTCCTAATTTCTTAACAGCGTCGCGCATCGCGGCAAGGTCTACCACTGCCGGAACTCCTGTAAAATCCTGCATTAATACCCTTGCAGGGCGATATGCCATCTCATAGTTTTTAGCGCTTTTAATAATTTTTGTAAAATTAATGATATCCTGTTTAGTTACCATTTTACCATCTTCAAATCTTAGCATATTTTCAAGAAGTATTTTTAATGAATATGGTAAGATTAAGATATCATCGCCAAGTTTATCGGCCAGTTTTCGTAAGCTGTAATAGATGTAGGATTTACCGTTTACTTTTAAAGTGCTTTTGACATTAAAGCTATCCAGACTAATGATATCCATATTATTATACCTTATAAATATTTATTTTGTGCCCTATCGACCTGAACTTAATAATTTATCACACATGAATTTTGTGTCCTTAAGTTTTATACTTAAGTATATAAACTTGCTTTTATAAGCATGGCACAAGCAAGTTTATAATTCAACCTAAACTATAGGAAATTTATATAGTTTATAAGTAG
>JBIKME010000102.1:0-4828 GCA_044359415.1 Rickettsiales bacterium
TTACTTACACAATCAATAAGAATTTTTTCTACTTTTCTAGTATCAGTACCATAAGCAACCCCAACACTTACACTGGTTCTAATAAAGTCATCGCTAAAAGTCCAGTTCACAACATTATTTTCTAACAAGTTGCTGTTAGGTACCAATATATCAACATTCTCAAATGTTCTAATGTGCGTAGATCTAGCACCTATCCTTAATACTCTACAATCAGTTCCTTCAACATTTATTATATCACCGACCCTAATTGGCTGCTCCACCATAAGAATAAGTCCGCTTATAAAATTCTTAATTACATTCTGACTTCCAAAACCAAAACCAATTGCTAAAGCACCACCTAACAGCGCAAAGCTTTTTAGAGGAATTTGCGCAATAGCTAAAGATGTGAATATAAATATTATTAACAGACAATAAAATGTAATATATTCAATAGTAGCTTTGGTATTTTCATTAACAGTCTTCATAACCGTAAATGAATTTACTACAAATTTACTAAATTTTTTAGAAACGCCAAAACCAATAGTAAATATAATCAAAGCAATTATTATATTAGCAACAGTTACGTCGTTATTATCGATAGTTGCAACTCTAAAATTCCAGATATCAGATAGTGATTGTAAAATCACCTTATTTGGAATATTTATATTTGGAATAAAGTCATTCAATTTCTTATCCTCTTAAATCATATCCTCAGTTTCCGACATATCATCAGGATATACCGCAACTTGATTTCTACCATTGTTTTTTACCTGATATAAAGCTTTATCAGCCCTGTTTATAAGATCCTGGGCCGTATCATCATCTTTTGCTAACGCAAGACCGATACTTACAGTCTTGTGTATTTTCCCAGGCTCAACAGGCAATCTGAACTCTTTATCTTCTACAACACTTCTGATCCTCTGCGCTACTGAGACAGCGCTTTTTAAACTTGTGTTCGGCATAATAATAATAAATTCTTCTCCACCATATCTGGCTACAAGATCAGTAGGTCTAACACTGGACATAAATCTTTCAGAAAGCTCTTTTAAAATTTCATCACCACTTTGATGACCATAACTATCATTAACACTCTTAAAGTGATCAACATCCAACAACGCTACAGCCAAAGGTTTACCATTTTGCTTTGAATTCGCAAGAAGACGCTTGATATGACTATCAGAATAACGTCTGTTATAAAGACTTGTTAAACCATCTTTTATAGCCATCTCCAAACTTTCAGCCTGACTTTCCTGCAAAGCATTCTGATATTTTTTTCTTCTGACCTGTATCTTAGCTCTTGCTATAACCTCATTACTATCTATGGGACTAAATAAATAATCATTTATTCCCATATCTAATGCTTTAATTAATAAATCAGTATCGTCATCTTCAATAATAATAAGCAAAGGCGTATATCTGGTTTTTTCCTGACTGCGAAGATGTGTACATAAATGCATACCATTCCCAGATCTTAACCTAGTACTAACCATTATTAAGTCAAATTCTTCCTGTTCAGATCTATAAACCGCATCTGACGCTTCTGGAACAATAATAACATCAATATCGAGCTCTTTTAGTTTTATCTTTATTTGCTCCGCCTGCATATTATCATCATCAATAATCATCACTTTAGAACCACTGATGTCACTTACTAGCATATTATCATAATGAGATCCTAATTGCCTTCCGGTTTTATCGCGTAATTTTAGTTCATCAGTTATACTTTTAAGTCGAACCAAAGATCTTATGCGCGCAAATAAAGCCATGTCATTGATAGGCTTAGTAAGAAAATCATCGGCGCCTGCGTTTAAACCTTGAACGCGATCCTCAACGTCACTAAGAGCCGTAACCATAACAACAGGAATATCCCGCGTCACTGGGTTCTTTTTCAACATTATACAACATTCAAAACCATCCATTTCAGGCATCATTACATCAAGAAGTATAACGTCTGGTGGACATTCCGCAGCAATTTGCAGTGCCTGCAAACCGCTATCTGCGGTAGAAACCTCATAATACTCGCCTTTTAACTTAGCTTCCAATAAGCGTCTGTTTGGCAACAAATCATCAACGACCAGAATACGAGAACCCATAATATCCTTTAAAAAATCACATCAATTTAATATTTCTTTATTAGCAAATTTATTAACAATTTCAATAAATGGCTTTATTGAAATCGGCTTCGATACATAAGCCGCACATCCGGAATTTAATATTTTTTGCTTATCATCTTTCATCACAAACGCAGTAACAGCAATTATCGGAATTTCTTTTAGATCGTTATCCGATTTAATCTCCCTTATAATATCAAATCCTGAAATTCCGTGTAACTGAATATCCATTAAAATAGCATCCGGCATTGATTCTTTTATCATGTCAAACGCCTCAAAACCATCCAAAGTAAACAAAACCTCAAAATCATTAGCGCTTAAGATATCATTAAACAACTTCATATTTAGCTGATTATCCTCAACTATAAATATCTTTCTTCTTTTATTTTCAACATTCATAAAAAATCAAACTTAAATTAATATATAATTTATTAGCCAATATTTGTTTAATTGCTTATCTTACCAATCTATTTTCAATAAGTTCTTTTACAATATCCGGATTTATAAGTGTCTTAGTGTCACCTAAATCATTATAATTATTTTCACCTATTTTTCTTAATATTCTACGCATTATTTTTCCAGATCTCGTCTTTGGTAATCCGGATGTAAATTGTATTAAATTAGGCTTGGCTATTGAACCTATTGTTTTTTTTACCAGATTCTTTAATTCTTCCGATAATTCCTCGCTACCTTCTATACCAGCATTTAATATAACAAAGGCATAAATACCCTGCCCTGTTATTTCATGAGGATATCCTACTACCGCAGCCTCAGCCACTTTACTATGTGATACAAGAGCACTTTCAATTTCAGCCGTACCAAGCCTATGTCCGGAAACATTTAATACATCATCAACCCTTCCGGTAATCCAAAAATAACCGTCTTTATCTCGCCTTGCTCCATCACCTGTAAAATATTTACCCGGGAACTGCGCAAAATATGTCTCTTTAAACCTTTTAGGATCCCCGTATACTCCGCGCATCTGACCGGGCCAGGAGTCCAGAATACACAAATTTCCTTCAGCCTCCCCCTCCAGTATATTCCCTTCATTATCGACAATTACCGGCTCCACTCCAAAAAAAGGACGGGTGGCTGAACCAGGTTTTAAATCAGTTGCACCAGGTAATGGCGTAATTAATATTCCACCCGTTTCTGTTTGCCACCAAGTATCAACTATCGGACATTGCTGCTGGCCAACCATTTTATAATACCAATTCCAAGCTTCAGGATTGATTGGCTCACCTACGGTTCCTAATATTTTTAAAGACTTGCGTGAAGTGGATTTTAAATACTCATCTCCTTCACGCATCAATGCTCTAATAGCAGTAGGGGCGGTATAAAAAATATTTACCTCATGTTTATCTATGATCTTCCAGAATCTATCCCAGTCAGGATAATTAGGCACCCCTTCAAACATTAATGTAGTAGCTCCGTTAGCTAGCGGACCATATACTATATAACTATGACCGGTAATCCAACCAACATCCGCAGTACACCAGTAAATATCGCCATCTTTATAATCAAATATATATTTATGAGTTAATGAGGCATATATCAAATAACCCGCGCTTGTATGAAAAACTCCCTTTGGTTTTCCAGTTGAACCTGATGTATATAAAATAAATAATGGGTCTTCAGATTTAACTACTTCCGGAGAACAATGCTCTTCAGCTTTTTCCATCTTCTCATGATACCAATAATCACGCCCTGCCACCCAATTAATATTTCCACCAGTTCTCTTTAAAACCAATACTTTGTGTTTTATACTACAATTATTTAGCGCCTCATCAATGTTAGCTTTCAGAGGTATAATTTTACCACCCCTTACACCTTCATCAGCTGTAATTACAAATTTTGATTTACAATCCTCCATACGACCTTTTATTGACTCAGCAGAAAAACCGCCAAAGATCACGGTATGTACAGCTCCAATCCTGGCACAAGCAAGCATTGCGTAAGCAGCTTCTACTACCATAGGCATATAAATTACAACTCTATCTCCTTTTACAACACCCATGTCACGCAGGACATTGGCTAATTTACAAACTTCGTAATATAGCTGCAAATAAGAAATTTTTTTTGACTCTTGAGGATTATCTCCTTCCCAAATAATCGCAGTTTGATTTGCTCTGGTAGCTAAATGTCTGTCTATGCAATTTACAGACACATTTAATTCGCCACCTTCAAACCAATTAATATTAATCTCTCCGGTAAAAGAAGTTTTCTTTACAGACGTAAATCTATCAATCCAATCAATCGTTTGCGCTTGTTTTGCCCAGAAATCTTCTTTATTATTAATTGATTCCAGATACATCTGCTCATACTGACTCTTATTTATATGCGCGGAATCTGAAATATTATCTTTTACTTTATAAACAACATCATCACTTGGAATAATTTTATCCACCATTGTAACATCTTCAGACATATATACTCCATTAGTAAATACCTTAATAAACAAAATAGACAATGCTTACTGAAAAACCAAGCGTTCTTTTCATACTATTTTTTATTTTTGTAGCTAAAAATATTAATTAATTAAGTTTTGAGTTTTATAGTGGAAAAATGATGGTTTTGAGTTAGACTAAATCATTAGCATAAACCACCTTGTAAACAAGGTTAACATATTGTATTATAATGGTATATCCAGATTATGCCAACAATTTATTTTTCATATAAGCTACTCCCATAGTTTTTTATTTTTATAGCCTTCCGAATAATTGTCAAAGCTATTAGTT
>JBIKME010000104.1:0-4795 GCA_044359415.1 Rickettsiales bacterium
GCAGTTGCTAATATATTATCATCAAAAACATCTAACCACTGATCGAATGTCTTGTTTGTAGTTATAATAGGCGATGATTGCTCATATCTTTTAGATATATCTAAAGCAGTATAAAAAGATTACACGAGCTAAAGTTGAAATAAAAATCTTTTAATACTCCTATGTGCAGTCTATAATTATTTTTTATATTTGTAAGTAATGAATTATATGAAACAACAATTACCCAAGCAACTATTGCCTTTTTTCCAGCATTTCGTTAGTCCTTATAAGTGGACAATTGTAACCTTATTTTTAACTGGATTGTTATGGGGTATCGCAACATCACTTAGCCCATATTTACTGAAAATAGTCATCGATATAATAGCTACATATCAAGGAGATAAAGCAAATATTCTTGATTTTATAAAACTACCGGCTATTGGATATATTCTGGTATGGATTACTATGGCATTTAATTTTCGTATAACAGACTGGGTTATGCTAAGATTTTTTCCCAACATACGCCGTGATATTATTAATGCAATGTTCGCTTATTTAAGCCGCCACTCGCATAGCTATTTGCAGAATAATTTTGCCGGCAGCCTGTCAAACAAAATTATGGATATGGCAGGAAGTACAGCTTCAATATTAAATCGCTTAGACCAAGTGTCAGCTAATATTTTTGCCTTTCTAATCGCTTTGATATCAATGTCTTTTATCAACCATTTATTTTCATTAATACTGTTGATATGGGCATGTTGCTTCATTGGCATTACCATTTTATTCAGTAAAAAAACCAAAGAACTTTCTCATGATTTTTCTGAAAGCAAATCCATCCTCTCAGGTAAAATTGTTGACAGCGTTACAAATATCACCAACATACGATTATTTGCTCGTAACTCCTATGAAAACGACCTTCTTTCTAATGCTGTTGCAGATACTGTACATAAAGACCGCGCAGTCCAAAAATATATCCTTAAAATGCGTATTTACTGGGATATTACATTCGTATTACTAATTGGTGGCATGCTTGCCGGTCTGATTTACATGTATAGTAAGGGAAAAATAACTATTGGTGATTTTACCTTTATTATGACAATTACTCTCAATATCTTCATGCATGTATGGAATATAGCCAGCCAATTTGTTCAATTTGCCGAGGAATTGGGAAAATGTTCACAAGCACTTACAATTATTCATGCCCCACATGAAGTAACTGATATTCCTAATGCCAAAAAGCTTATTGTAAATCAAGGCAATATCAAATTCAATAATGTTAGCTTCAAATATCAGCACAACAACAACCTATTCCAAAATCAACATTTAGAAATTGCAGCGGGTACAAAAGTTGGGTTAGTTGGATTTTCCGGCTCAGGAAAAACTACATTTGTGAATTTAATATTACGACTTTTTGATGTGCAATCCGGTAGTATTTTGATTGATGAGCAGAATATAGCAAAGGTTACCCAGGATTCCCTGCATGAACAAATTTCTATTATTCCGCAAGATACCAGCTTATTCCACCGCAGCCTAATGGACAATATACGTTACGGACGTCTGGATGCTTGCGATGCAGACGTAATTGAGGCGTCAAAAAAGGCGCATTGTCATGAATTTATAACTGTACTACCGGAAGGATATGATTCATTAGTAGGTGAGCGTGGTATAAAACTTTCAGGCGGACAACGTCAACGTATAGCCATCGCCCGCGCTATACTCAAAAATGCTCCGCTTTTAATATTGGATGAGGCAACTTCCGCGCTTGATTCTGTAACCGAAAAATATATCCAATCCGGACTTGAAGAACTTATGAAAAACCAAACCACAATTGTTATCGCCCACCGACTTTCTACCCTTTCAGAAATGGACAGAATTATTGTATTTGATAAAGGTCGTATTATTGAAGATGGTACTCATAATAAACTTCTTTCAAACAAAGGTCATTATGCCAGAATGTGGCAAATGCAAGCAGGTGGTTTTTTACCAGAAGTGGATGATGAGTAATTATCCAAGTGGTTCAAAAAGAGCATTAATATCTTCGGCTGTTAACTTTCCTGCAGATTTACTATCTGGATTAAATATTCCTTCTGCCAAAGCCTTCTTTTTCTCTTGCATTTTAAGTATTTTTTCTTCAACCGTTCCTTCAGTAATCAACTTATAAACAAATACAGGTTTATTTTGTCCAATTCGATGCGCACGATCTGTAGCCTGTTCTTCAGCGGCAGGATTCCACCATGGATCATAGTGAATAACAGTATCTGCAGCAGTAAGGTTTAGACCTGTTCCGCCAGCCTTTAAACTAATAAGAAATATAGGTATATTGCCACTTTGAAATTCTTCTATAGGTTTTGCGCGGTCTTTAGTCTGCCCGGTAATTTTAACATATTTAATTCCTTTGGCATTTAATTCATCTTCAATCAGTTGCAACATACTGACAAACTGAGAAAAAAGTAGAATTCTTCGTCCCTCTTCTATCATTTCAGGAAGCATTTCCATTAGCATTTCCAGCTTAGCCGAATGTGTAACCTTCTTTGCTGAATCTAATTTTAAAAGCCTTGGATCACAACAGATTTGGCGCAAACGAAGTAATGCTTCCAATAATACAATATGACTACGTGCCAGCCCTTTCTTAGCTATTTCATCACGTACTTTTTTCTGCATGCTTACACGAATTGTTTCATATAGATCGCGCTGCGCTTTATCTAGAGAAGCAGTTCTTATTATAAGAGTTTTTGGTGGCAGCTCTTTTGCAATCTGATCTTTTGTACGACGCAATATAAATGGCTTTATACGCCTTACTAAAGCGGCATTTCTTTCCATATTACCATCTTTTTCAATCGGGTTACGAAAAAATTGACGGAATTTTTTTTCATCACCTAAAAACCCAGGTAATAAAAAATTAAATTGTGACCATAACTCGCCAAGATGATTTTCTATAGGGGTTCCGGTCATACATATCCTATGATCGGCCTTTAACTGACATACTATTTGGGTATTTTTAGCTTTAGAGTTTTTGATATATTGAGCTTCATCCAGAATCACCGTATGAAATTCTTGTTCAAGAAGATGTTTTTTATCACGTACTAGCAAAGGATATGTAGTCAAGATCAATTCATATTCATGAATTGAATCAAGATCTTTCTTACGCTCACTTCCATGCAATACCAATGTCTTTAACTCACTGGTAAAACGCTCGGTTTCCATCTTCCAGTTAAACAGAACGCTTGTTGGGGCTATTACCAGAATAGGTTTGTTAAGACGACCATCTTCCTTCTCTCGCATAATATAAGATAAAGCTTGAATCGTTTTGCCAAGCCCCATATCATCGGCAAGAATTCCACCAAGATCATATTCACGCAAGAATTGCATCCAGTTTAAACCATCTTTTTGATATTCGCGCAAATCTACTTTAAAATTTATTGGCGGAACTACTTGCTCAATACCTTTAAAATCTTTGAGTTTTTGTCCAAGTTTACGCATCTTCTCGCCACCAAACCAACGCAATTCAAGAGCTTTCATAACAGATTCAAGCTCTACTAAATCGACTGCCTCCAAACGAGAAAGACGTAAATTTCCATCTTGATCTATATTCTCAAAATTATAAAAATCCTTTAAGAATTTCATCATTGTCCAGACTCTCTTGGCAGGAAGTGCCAGCTTAGCTGCACCTGCTAATGGAAAATACCAAATATCTTCATCTTCAGGTTCGCCATTATCCAGATTTATATCATGATATTTATCTTTCAAAGCAGCTAATAAAATAGGAAGTAAATTCGTTTTTTGACCATTAATACTAACTCCCAGCTCAAGCCCAAACCAATCCATGCCACTTGATTCATCAATTTCTGCGTACCAATCATTATCAGGATGTGTTATATTATAAGGAAAACTTTCATCAATTTCAATCATCCAACCATCTTTACGCATCTGGGGAACAACGTGTGTTACAAAATCAATCCATTTGTCTTCCAGGTCGGCATCTTCCACATCAAGATCCTCGATGCATATACTAAAAATACTTCTTACATCACCATTAATATGGTAGTGATATTTATAATCTTTCACAGATTCTAAATAATATTTACTACATAACAGATTTACAAAATCATTTTCCTTTTGAATATCACGTTTATAGCTTATTAAAGCTCCGTCTTTGACAATATTAAAAGAATCGTTAGTTTCATTATAAGCAACTTGAGTGTCGTTATAATAAAAACTAATTTGAGCAAGGCCTAAATAACTCATATTATCATAATAATTATATTTAATATCATGTCCGTATAAATATAAATGAGGGATAGGAACACCATTAATAACTTCAACTTTTTTAAAATCAGAAGGTATAGGAATTGCTACTTCTTTAGCATATTGCTTTAATTTTTTTCTTACAATATCGACTTCCGTAGGGTTCAAAGCAGGCGCTGACAATAGTGTATTTACAATATTATGATTCATATCAGTATTTAGTTTACCACAAACACCAGCTTCTTCATTTAGATAATAAATTGTATTGAGCTTTATTATATAGTCACTTTCATTATCGGTATTACATGTAATTACCTGTTTACCGTCATTAAGCATGTTCCACCCGAAGCTTGCCTTTTTAGGCTCACCTATTGATAAAACAATACCCCCTATCTTTTTAAATTGGCACTTGCCTGTTGCTATGATCCTTTCTAGTAAATCAGCACTTACAATCTCATAACCACGATTTAAATATCTATTGCTATCTTTGTCTTTCAGTATCCGATGCAATATAAACTGATTCTCCATATCGATACATTTTGGCACTTCCCGTCTAGCATTTCCGTTATCT
>JBIKME010000105.1:0-4771 GCA_044359415.1 Rickettsiales bacterium
GGAACATAGATCCCTACATTCTTAATAGGCTTCCATATATTACCTAAGCGAACGCCTATATCATCCTTATAGTCTATATCTGTTGGCATTTGTTTTTTATGATAAAGCTCAATACGCTTTGCCGCAATTTCAAGAGCGTCGATTACTTTTCTATCCAGCTGCTTATAGGCATCATCTATCTCTTGGCAAGTAACCTTTATTTGCTCAATAGATGTTATCGCCACACGATCAAATCTATTGGTATATTCTATTATAGACTTATCACCATATTTTATAACATTTTCACATATTTCTTTGGCACTATTGACTATATCAATGTTCATTTCAGCTTTACTTGATACCATAACCAAATCATGCAGAAAACTTTTAAAGGAAGGATCATCAGTTTTAATAATTTTCACTTTTAACACTCCTTGCAAAAGCTTGAACTATTTCATCAACCTCATCGATACGAGTTTTCATAGCGGTACGATTAACTATTAATCTGGAAGAAACATCCGCAATTTTTTCAACTTCTTCTAAACCATTTGATATTAAAGTCTTACCCGTAGAAACCAAATCAACAATTCTACGACATAAACCAAGCTGCGGGGCAAGCTCCATTGCGCCATTTAACTTTATACACTCGGTTTGCACACCCTTTTTAGCAAAATATTCTTTCGTTGTTTTAGGATATTTTGTAGCTACCCTTATATGACTCCACCTTGATAGCTCCTCTTTATGTAGCAAACCTTTGGTTGCAGCTACAGACATTCTACATTTTCCAACATTAAGATCCAATATCGAATAAATATTCTCATTATCAAATTCATCTATAACATCACTACCTGAAATTCCTATAGCAGCAGCACCAAAAGCCACAAATGTTACCACATCAAAACTACGAACCCTTATAATATCAATATGATTCTTATTAGTGATAAAACGCAGTAATCTGGAATTAGGATCAAAAAACTCCTTTTCCGGCAAAATGCCAGCCATCTTAAACAAAGGAAGTAATTCATCCAATATACGGCCTTTAGGTACTGCTATTATTAATTTGTCAGACATTTTTGTTATCATTTCTCTATATCAAATAATAAAATAACAAATAATTCAAAAAGTTAAAGAAGTTTAATTAACATATTGATTATAAAATTATTATTTCAATAATAATTTTAATAATAAACGTTGTGTTTCTTTGTCAGATATTATATATAGAGCCACTTCTGAAAAAATTACATTATTATAGGCTTAACCACATGAACGAAATTCGTAATATTGCTATCATTGCTCACGTTGACCATGGTAAAACCACCCTTATTGATAACTTGCTAAAGCAATGTGGAACTTTTAGAGAAAACGAAAGAATCCAAGAGCGTATTATGGATAGTAACGATCTTGAGAAAGAAAGAGGTATTACAATACTTGCTAAATGCACATCTATAAATTGGAATAATATACGTATTAACATTATCGATACGCCTGGGCACGCCGACTTCGGCGGAGAAGTTGAGCGTGTTTTATCTATGGCAGATGGAGTGATATTACTTACTGATGCGGCAGAAGGACCGATGCCTCAAACTAAATTTGTACTGTCAAAAGCTTTGGCTCAAGGTCTAAAACCTATTGTAGTTATTAACAAAGTTGACAGACCCGATGGAAGGCCGCAGGAGGTTGTAGATGAAGTATTTGATTTATTTGCGGCTTTAGATGCCAACGAAGAGCAACTTGACTTTCCGATACTTTATGCTTCTGGCCGTAACGGATGGTGCGTAAAAGATTTAAATGATGAACGCAAGGATCTAACTCCGTTATTAGAGTTAATTACTGCGCATGTAAGTGCTCCTGTTGTTGATGTTAACGCTCCGTTTACAATGTTAGTTACATTACTTGAAGCAGACCAGTTTTTAGGCAGAATTCTAACTGGACGTATAATAAGTGGCAAAGCTACGATTAACACGCCTATTAAATCAATAAATCTCGATGGTGAAGTTGTAGAGTTGGGACGTTTAACAAAATTACTGTCCTTTGCAGGAGTTCAGCGCATATCTATAGAAGAAGCATATGCTGGAGATATAATTTCAGTTGCCGGATTGACAAAAACTTCAGTCGCAGACACAATTGGCACTCCATCAGTATCAATTCCTGTAAAAGCTACTCCTATTGATCCACCGACAATGGCTATCACTATAAGCGTTAATGATTCACCTTTTGCTGGTCTTGAGGGAACTAAGGTTACATCAAGAATGATCAGGGATCGTTTATTCGCTGAAGCCGAGACAAATGTGGCAATAAAAGTAAATTCTACTCAAAATGGTGATGCATATGAGGTTGGCGGACGCGGTGAATTGCAACTAGGGGTGTTAATAGAAACAATGCGTCGCGAAGGATTTGAATTATCTGTATCACGTCCTAGAGTTATTTACAAAAAAGGTGATAATGGCGAAAAACTTGAGCCTATCGAAGAAGTGGTTATCGACGTCGATAATGAATATAGCGGTACTGTTGTTGAAAAAATCAGTTTACGTAAAGGTAAAATGATTGATATGCGCCCATCTGGTGGTAACAAAACACGTATTGTTTTCCATGCCCCATCAAGAGGATTAATCGGATACCAAGGTGAATTCCTAACTGATACAAAAGGAAGCGGCGTAATAAACCGTCTATATTTCAAACACGAGCCATACAAGGGTGAAATTGAAAATCGTCGCAACGGTTCTTTGGTTTCCAACGGCAAAGGAGAAGCTGTTGCATACGCTATCTTCAATATACAAGAACGTGGGATAATGTTTATATCACCTCAAGATAAAGTATACGAGGGTATGATAGTTGGTGAAAACAGCCGGTCAAATGAACTTGATGTAAACGTATTAAAAGGAAAGCAATTAACAAACATGCGTGCATCAGGAAGCGACGAAGCAGTTCGCCTAGTACCTCCTAAGAAATACTCGCTTGAAGAAATGATTTCTTATATTGCAGATGATGAATTGGTGGAAGTAACACCAAAGACTCTTAGATTAAGAAAACGCTTCCTTTGCCCTAACGAAAGAAAAAGAGCTATGCGAGCTAAAGAAGGCGCTTAAATTGCAAAATTTTCTTGTAATTAGCATAAAATAGCCTATTACTATCTCGCTCACATGCACCCGTAGCTCAACTGGATAGAGTACTTGACTACGAATCAAGCGGTTAGGGGTTCGACTCCCTTCGGGTGCACCATATTATTCAATGACTTAGCTAGTTTGAAAAAATAGATACTCCTCTCTGGCTAGCGTTTTGGCTAGCATTTTTAGGTGGTTTGATGCACCCTTAAGATGTTTGGAATATAAATTAAAACAGATAATACACTTAAAGCTTTCTAAATGTTTCGAGTGTTAAATCTTTTACTCTATATATGCATTTTATTGCCCTAATGTAATTTCAATCATAACGTCAATTTTAGAAGTGTGAGATGTTTTTATAAATTGTTTATATCTCTCTTAATGTTCGCTTTGCTCCTATACAGTAAGTTCTACCATCAAGCTCAAAAAACAAATCAAATTCCATACTTTTATCAGCTTTGTCGTGTATTTTAGTAATTGATTCGCTCGCAATCCCAATATTTGTTAAAACTTGGAATATTCTGTCTTCATAGTTACTTCCCGAATCTGAAATAATTGATTGATGCTTTCAGAAAACATCAACATAAAGATTTGATTTGGTTCTAGGCCTTTTGCTTTTAATTGAATGGCCTCTTTTGATAACACCTCAAGATATTCGCAGGAATCCTGAAATAAAAAATTAGTTTCTGAATTTTCTAATTGATTAAAAAATAAAAGGGGTAGAAGTGCTCCATTAACCCTAGTTGCATAAGGGTTATATAGGGTCTTGTTATCATAAGCTAAAGATAATGGGTTCATATTAGCCATTTCGGTTATATAGCTAAAGCAGCATAAAAAGACTACGCGATGTGAAGTTGAAATAAGTGATCAATTGAGCAAGCTAATGTCCTTCGTATATGTTTAGCTTGAGCCCACTTTTTCTCAATAGGATTGAGATCTGGTGAATAAGGAGGCAAGTATAACAAAGTATGTCCTGAATCTTCTAGAATTTTTTGCATTTCTTTGCCTTTGTGAAAAGAGGCATTATCCATAACAACTACACTTTCTTTTGGAAGGTTTGGCAACAAAACCTGTTCTACCCAAGATGTAAAGACTGCTGTATTGACTGAACCTGATATCAAACCAATTGCAATCAGAGCTTTGCCAAATAAAGCACCGATAGCATTAGTTCTTCCTTTTGCACCCCAGTCATGAGTACCGTAGCAACGCTTGCCTTTATCAGAATAACCGTGTGTTCTTGGCATGTCATGTGCAAAGCCACTTTCATCAATATATACTAAATCCTTATCTTGCTTTTTTAACTCATCAATCTTTTTGCAAAATATAGATCTTTTTTCTGGATCCGCTTTTGGATGATTTAGAGTTTTTTTTATAGGTTATTCCCAAACGTTTTTTTGCATATCTAATGCCGGAAGTGCTCACTCCCAGCCTATTAGCCCTTTCATAACTATAACTATCTGGAAATTCTTCTATATCCTTGATAAATTTTTCTTTGTCTAATTTTTTCCAAGGTTTATTTCTTTTGTTAATTCCTTCAAGATTTTTACTCCATCTTACTACCGCTGATTTTGATATACAAAATCTACCGGCTACCGCTTCAAATGACAAACCTTGGTTTGCTTTTGTTTTTAATACTTTTTTTCGAAAATCTAGTGAATATGTCATAATCTGCCATTATATAATTTATTACA
>JBIKME010000002.1:0-16750 GCA_044359415.1 Rickettsiales bacterium
GCTACGCCGTTATGTGGAATTTCATGTTGTACTGTACATACTATAGCGGATTGTTTGTAGCTCCATTTTGTCGATTTTATACCAAGACTTTCTCTTATATAAGAATTTCTGCCATCAGCAGCAATAAGCAGCGATCCTGTTATTGAAGTGTTGTTTTTCAATTTAACAATTACTTCGTCTTCATAAGTTATCGAATCATATTGTATATTATCTATAATTTTAAGATTTTTATATTGAGAAGCTTGCTCAAATAAAGCTTCTCTTAGGTGGTAATTTTCTATTATATATCCCATTGGATTGTCACCAATCATTTTATGATTGTAATGCACAAATAAAGGGCAGTTATTATCGGTAACTCTAATATCTAATATTGGACCTGAGTGTTTTTGGAGTTTTTTCCATATTTTAAGATTAGAAAAAATCTGAGTGGAGCCATACGAAATTGCACAAGTTCGACCATCAGATTCCTCTGCTCTTAGTCGTTTTATAGTATCATGTTCGATAACGGTTACATAAAAATCATTTTGTGCTAAAGAACAAGCCATAGTCATGCCGCTCAAGCCGGCGCCAATAATGATAATATCATTTTTCATGGTTGTATTATAACAATGAAAATAAAAATGTCATCAAACTAAGTTTCATAAAATGCGATATTAAAACAATTTCACGCAAGTTATATAATTTATATGATTTTAGAACTGTTTTCCAGTTATTATCATTTAGTTTATAAATGCCTTCTAAAAGTCTTTCATATAAGGCTATTATTGGTCCCAATTAAGAAGCGTTATAGCGCAATTTCATAACTCAAATTTCCAACTCTATCATGCCATGTTTTTGTTTTATGATTTGTTTGAGAAGAATTTTCACTGCGAGGAATTGTAGCTAAAAAATTCGCATTGTAATCCATGTTTTGCATAGCCAAATCAATAACACTTACACCGCTGTAGTTACCAAGACTTGCAGATGCTGCTTTAAGAAACCCAGCTTTTATCATCCCTCCTGGTACAACTCGATCTCCATTATCAAATTTGGTAACCTTACTATCATGTAAAACAGGATTGGAAAATAACCGAGCATTCTCCTTATTTGCTATCACGTGAAACTCGCCTGCTTCCTGATGGAATGCAAATATAGACCTTACATAACTAATTTTTTATATTCATGCACTGTATCGCTGTATTTTTGAGTGCAATAAAAAAGAAGATAAAAAGCATAATCAAGCTCTTGCTAGCGAAAGAGTAGCAAATGAAAATGTTATTGGAATGATCAAACGATTTAAAATTGTATCTGACAAATTGTATCTGACAAATATAGAAATAGACGCAAAAAATTTGGACTCCGATTAAATTTAATATCGGCCATTTACAATATGGAACTACAAAAATGACAGTTTTCGAAGATGTCTAATAACTCATATAAATGATAGCAGCGTAATATACGCTATATAGCCTTATAATTAAAGCAAATTCGTAATATCGGAGTTGAATGTAGAAACAATAGGTTGCAATGATGCGTGTTTTATTTTAAAAGATATTCCCAAAAAATAATGGAAATTATGAAGAAAGCTATCTTATTATTAAGCGGAGGACTTGATTCTGCAACTACATTGGCAATTGCTAAGAAACAAGGATATAAAATATACGCTTTATCATTTGATTACGGTCAAAGGCATAATATTGAGCTTGAAAAATGCAAAAAAATAGCAAAAGCATACTGTATTACAGAGCATCAGATCATAACGATTAATTTGCGCCTGTTTGGCGGATCGGCGTTAACTTCTGATATCGCAGTACCTAAAGATCGAAATCTAGAAGATCACAAGATACCTACAACCTATGTACCTGCACGCAATACTATTTTTTTGTCTTATGCGCTGGCATATGCAGAGGTTGTAGGAGCTTTCGATATATTTATAGGCGCTAATATGCTAGATTATAGCGGCTATCCTGATTGCAGATACGAGTATTTGGACGCTTATGAAAAAATGGCAAATTTAGCTACTGCGGCAACAGTATCGGGTGAAAAGAAAATTTCTATTAATGCACCTTTGTTAAAAATGACTAAGGCTCAAATAATAAAGAAAGGTTTGGACTTGGGAGTTGATTACTCATTAACATTAAGTTGCTATGATCCGTCTATGGAAGGCAAACCTTGCGGACATTGTGATGCATGCCAGATTAGAAACAAAGGTTTTGCCGATAATAATATGACAGATCCTTCTTTAAATAAATAAGACATTTTATTGCAATATAGATCTGTTTATATTAAGTAATATTAAAAAAATAAGATAATTGAAGGTGTTATTGATGGCAGCTGAAAGGGTTTTTAGTAGATTTCCGGTGATTGACTTAGATGAGGATTACATATTGCGTCAGATAACTTACGACGATGCTGAGGAATATTATTCATATATGCAAGATGAAAATGTTATAAAATACGTACCTGAGGAGTGTATACCCAGAAATATGGATAGAGTAAAAGAAGAGATTGATTATAATCTGGACTTATTTCGTTTTAAAAGAAGTTTGTATTGGGTAATAGCGAAAAAAAGCAACAATAAACTTATAGGTTCTTGTGGTTTTAATTACTGGAACAGAGATCACGCAAGAGCGGAAATCAGTTATGATCTGCACTTTAAATATTGGGGAAAAGGCATAATTACTAATGCTGTAAAGGCAATAGTGGTTTATGCTTTTACGCAGATGGACTTGCATCGAATTGAAGCTACTGTTACTCCTTCTAATCAAGCTTCCTTAAGGGTTTTAAGAAAAGTTGGTTTTAAAAAGGAAGGAGTTTTACGAGAGCAAAAGTTACTTCACGGTAAGTTTTATGACGCTATTATACTATCTTTGTTGCAAAAAGAATATTTTAAGTTTTAAGAGTTTTTACTATGTCTGAGACAATTTACGATTCCTTATCTTTGCTTGGATCAAATACAGGTATGCCGAACTCTCCTGAGGATGCTATACTGGAATCGGTAAAAAATCCAAGAACCGGCTATGACTATATGGTGAGGTTTTCTTGTCCGGAATTTACGTCTATATGTCCTATAACAGGTCAGCCTGATTTTGCTCATTTAGTTATTGATTATATACCTGATGCATTACTGCTGGAAAGTAAATCTTTGAAGTTATTCCTGGGTTCTTTTAGAAATCATGGAGCTTTTCATGAAGACTGCACAACCGCTGTAGCGCTGCGTATTGTTGAGGAAATAAAACCAAAATGGTTAAGAATAGGCGGTTACTGGTATCCAAGAGGCGGTATTCCTATTGATGTGTTTTATCAAACCGGAGAAGCTCCAAAACATGTGTGGATTCCAGATCAATCAATCGAGCCTTATAAGGGGAGATAATGAGCTTTATCTATTCTAAGACCACAAATCAAATAACAGTGAGTGTTACTCCAAAATACGATGAGGAATTATCTATACCTGATGATGAGCAGTATGTGTGGGAGTATGAGGTGAATATAAAAAATAACGGATCTGACGTAGTTCAGCTTATGAGGCGGCATTGGGTTGTTGTTGGTATTAACGGGGTAATGCATGAAGTAGCCGGAGATGGTGTTGTAGGTGTGCAGCCAATTCTAAAACCGGGAGAATATTTTGCATATGCAAGCAATGTGCAAATGAACTCAGGATCTGGTGTTATGATCGGAACTTACGAAATGATTAAATCAGGAGGTGAAATAATGAGTGTAAACGTACCTACTTTTTCATTGGACTCACCGCACATAAAGCGCAGTTTTAATTAATAACCAAGACAAATTATAACAAATCAAAGTGTCATTTTGAGTTGTTTATATGCATTAGTTACCTTAATTAAGTTTTATATTATGGTGTTTGCATGTTACTTCCAGAGTGTTTCTAAGTAAGCATGCTATTGTCATAGGTCCTACACCTCCTGGTACAGGAGTTATGTGACCTGCGACTTTTGATACTTCATCAAAATTAACATCTCCGACCAGCTTGTAACTACCATTACTTGTTTCTACCCTGTTTATTCCTACGTCAATGACTGTAGCTCCAGGTTTTATCCACTCGCCGCGAATCATTTCTTCTACCCCTACAGCAGAAACAATAATATCCGCACGACGACATTCTGCTTCTAAATCTTTTGTACTGGAATGAGCCAGAGTCACTGTGCAATTTTCTCTTAATAAAAGCTGAGCCATAGGTTTTCCTACAATGTTAGAGCGCCCTATTACCACGGCATTTAAACCAGTTAAGTTACCAAGGGTTTTTTTGAGCATAATTATGCAGCCAAGAGGAGTACATGGTATCGTGCAATTCTGTCCTGTGGCTAATAATCCTGCGTTTATTACATGAAATCCATCTACATCCTTTTCAGGTTTTATAGAGTTTATGACTACTCTTTCCTCAATTTGCTTCGGCAGAGGTAACTGAATTAAAATTCCATTAACCTGATCATCTTCATTTAATTGATTTATTTTTGCAATTAAATCTTCCTGACTGATATTAGCCGGTAATTTATACTCAAATGAATTCATACCGACCTCGATGGTCATTTTACCTTTATTGCGGACATAAATAGTACTTGCAGGGTTGTCCCCAACTAAAATAACCGCCAATCCTGGTATGATATTATATTTTTCTTTTAGCAGGGAAACCTGTTGTTTGATATCTTGGCGTAAATTGCTAGAAAATACAGCTCCGTCGATAATTTTTGCTTTATTCATGATACCCTTTATAGTCGGTTTATTGTTGAAAATATAGGTTGTTTTTATCATCTTGGCAAGTATCCGGTTATATACCTCCTGGTATTCCTGCGGTTGTTGAATATTCAAAATGAACAACTTCTTCAGGGTGAACTAACTTTCTTGCTCTGTGACAGGCCATGGCAGCCTCAGCGAAGCCATTTAGAATCAATTTCATTTTATTATTATATGTAGCTATGTCTCCTATAGCAAAAATTCCACTTGCATTTGTTTCTAATGTAGTAGGGTCAACCGATATATGATTCTTATCAAGATTAAGTCCCCAGGTTGAAATCGGACCAAGTTCCATAGCAAGTCCGAAAAAAGCCAGTAATATATCAGCTTTTATTTTTTTCGTTTCACCTTGAAGAGTTTTAACTATTACATATTCAATCTGTCCGTTTATACCTTCAAGAGAGTCCAGTTGATATGGTATAACTAAATTTACTTTACCTGCTTCCACTAATTTAGTTAATTTGTCCTGACTGTCAGGAGCGCATCTGAATTTTGGACGCCTATGCACTATTGATATGGTTTTAGCTATATCATATAAAGACAAAGCCCAGTCAACAGCTGAGTCTCCACCTCCTGCAATTACTACATCTTTACCACGCAACTGCTCCTTTTTTCCTACCATGTAAAAAATACTTTTACCCTCGTATTGCTCAATGTCGGCAAGGGGAGGTCTGTTTGGACCAAAAGCGCCACAACCTGCGGCTATTATAATCACTTTGGTATCAATTTTGTTGCCCAAGGAAGTTGTGGCAAGCCATCTATCCCCTTTTCTTTCTATATGCGTAACGGTTTGTCCAAGATGATATACCGGCTCAAAAGGCAAAGCTTGTTTTTCTAAGTTTTTTATTAAATCAGCTGCCAATATAGATGGATATGCCGGTATGTCATATATCGGTTTTTCAGGATAAAGTGCGGTACATTGGCCGCCGATAAAGTTTAAAGAGTCGACGACATGACATTTCATTTTCATCATACCAGCTTCGAATATCGCAAATAATCCGGCAGGACCGGCGCCAATAATTAATATATCTGTAGAATCAGTATTTGACATATGGTTCAACTTATAAGAAAAAAGATTACTATGTATACAACTAAAAATAGTTATATATTCTAAAAATATTAACTTATAAACAAAACTGCAAAAAAAACAACATGACAAAAAGAAAAAATAAATATCCATGGGAAAAAAATTATCCAAAAGATATAAGCTGGAATTTAGATATTGAGGCCAAGCCTTTATTTAATATTTTAGATGATGCAGCTAATGCTAATCCAGATAATTTTTGTATCGATTATTTTGGTAAAAAATACTCATATAATGAAATAGCCAGGTTATCAGACAGATTTGCCACCGGTTTGCAAAAAATTGGAGTAAATAAAGGCGATTCCGTTGGTTTGCTTATGCCAAACTGTCCTCTGTTCGTTATTGCTTATTACGCTATATTAAAAATCGGCGCGGTTGTTGTAAATTATAATCCTCTTTATACCGCCCATGAATTAGTTAGGCAGGCAAAAGATTCAAACACCACTGTTATGGTAACATTAAATCTAAGAATTTTGCATGAGAAGGCGGCAAATTTATTGCAAACGGCCTGTGTTGAAAAAGTGATTTTCGGTGATTTCAGAGATTACTTACCTTTTCCCAAAAACAAGCTGTTTTCTTGGTTTAAATCCCAGGAATTAGTTAATATAGAATTTGGTCATGTTAATGTTTCTGCGGAAAAAATGATGGATAACAATGGGTTTTACATACCTGCCGTTATCGATCCTGACAATGACGTGGCTGTATATCAATATACCGGAGGAACAACCGGAGAGCCAAAGTCGGCTATGTTAACTCATAAAAATTTATATACCAATACTGTTCAGGTGGGTATGTGGTTTGAAGGTTTAGAAGATGGTAATGAGATAATATTGGGTGTGTTACCGTTATTTCATGTTTTTGCTATGACGGTTGTAATGAATCTTAGCATATTAAAAGCTTGCCAGATGGTATTACATCCAAGGCTTGAAATGAAAGCGATATTAAAAGATATAAAAAAGAAAAAAATAACGCTTATACCTGGTGTTCCTTCATTATTTACCGCTATTAATAATCATGAAAATTTAGATAAATATAATCTTTCGTCTCTAAAATTCTGTATTTCCGGGGGGGCTCCTCTTCCTATGGCGGTAAAAAATAAGTTTGAAGAATTAAGTGGCTGCAAGCTGATAGAAGGATATGGTTTATCGGAGTCGTCTCCAGTTGTAGTTGCTAACCCTTTATTTGGAGAAAATAAAGAAGGATCTATCGGTATTCCATTGCCTGGTACGGTTGTTGAAGTGCTTGGCATTGGCGAAAAAAATTCTGTAATGAAGACTGGTCAGATAGGCGAGATATGTATTACAGGTCCGCAGGTAATGAAAGGTTACTTGAATAACATTGCCGAAACTGATGAAGTTTTGCAATCCGGTAGGTTGCATACCGGCGATATGGGTTATATGGATAAGGATGGTTATTTTTATATTGTAGATAGATTAAAAGAAATGATTATCACTAACGGCTTTAATGTTTATCCAAGAGAGGTAGAGGAAGAAATATATAAACACACTTCTGTTGAGGAAGTGTGTGTAGTAGGTATAGATGATGAGCATTCCGGTCAGGCGGTAAAGGCATTTATAAAGGTTAAATTAGGAGAGAATTTATCCATAGAACAAATTGCAAGCTTTTTAAAAGGTAAGTTAACAAAGTATAAAATACCTTCGCAAATCGAGTTTATTGACGAGATGCCAAAAACATTAATTGGCAAAATATCTAAAAGAGCTTTGCTAAAAAATAAATAAAGATTAATAATTTTATAATAAAACAAGCAGTACAAAATAAGTATTACAAAATAACTAGTAGAGGAATAAATGAAAAATGCTGTAATAGTAGATTATGTAAGATCACCTTTTACTCCTGCATTTAAAGGACAAATGGCTGATATCAGACCGGATGAAATCGTAGGGCAGGTAGTAAAGGCCTTGGTAAAAAGAACGGCTGTAAAAACATCCGATATAGAGGATCTGATATTAGGATGCGCTTTTCCAGAAGGTGAACAAGGTTTAAATGTCGCCAGAATAGTTACTTTCTTAGCCAATCTACCTGATCATATAGCCGGGCAGACGATAAATAGATTTTGCGGATCTTCAATGCAGGCTGTGCATAATGCCGTAGGTAGTATAGCAACTGGTTGCGGTGAGGTATTTATTGTAGCTGGAGTTGAGTCGATGTCTAGAGTTCCTATGACGGGATTTAATCCTTTGCCGCATCCTGGTTTATTTGAGACATATCCTGAAGTTTATGAAGCAATGGGTATTACGGCCGAAAATATAGCTAAAAAATATAAGATAAAAAGAAAATCTCAAGATGAATTTGCCTTGCTTAGTCATAAAAAGGCAGCAAACGCCGTAGAAAAAAATTCATTTGATGATGAAATAATACCGATTAGTTTTGATAATAAAATTATTGCTAAGGACGGTTGTATAAGACCGGATACAAATTTAGATTCCTTAGCTTCTTTGTCTCCTGCTTTTGATAAAAAAGGCTCCGTTACAGCCGCAACTTCATCACCTTTGACCGATGGAGCTATTGCTTTGCTTATATGTAGTGAGGATTATGCAAGGAAAAATAAGTTGGATATAATGGCGCGTGTTAAAAGCTGCGCAGTTTCCGGTTGTAAACCAGAAATCATGGGTATCGGTCCTATTACTGCTACTAATAAAGCTCTGCAAAGATCGGGGCTTAAAATTGCTGATATGGATGTGATTGAGTTAAATGAAGCTTTTGCAGCTCAGGCTCTTGCCGTAATCGGTGAGTTAAATATAGATAATCATGTTTTAAATATTGATGGCGGAGCAATTGCCCTCGGACACCCTTTGGGGGCTTCCGGGGGGCGTATTGTTGGCAAAGCGGCAAGTTTGTTAAGGCGTCATAAAGGTAAATATGCTCTAGCTACTATGTGTATAGGTGGTGGGCAAGGAATAGCTACTATTTTGGAGGCGGTATAAATGATTCGGATTAATAAGGTTGCGGTAATTGGTTCAGGAGTAATGGGAGCTGCGATTGCGGCACATATAGCCAATTCTAATACGAATGTTGTGTTGTTGGATATTGTACCAGAAGGGGCTTCTGATAAAAATATACTTGCGAAAACGGCAATTGACAGGCTTTTGAAATCTGATCCGGCCGCATTTACCCATAAAAGAAAAGCTAAATTAATAACAGCCGGCAATTTAGAAGAGAATCTAAGTTATTTATCTGATGCTGACTGGATAATTGAAGTTGTATTAGAAAATCTTGAAATTAAAAGACAGTTATATAAAAAAATAGCTAAACATAAAAAGAAGGAAGCAATAGTTTCCTCAAATACTTCTACTATTCCGCTTAGCTTATTGGTAGATGGTATGCCGGAGTCTTTTAAAAAAACCTTTATGATTACGCATTTTTTTAATCCTCCCAGATATATGCGTTTATTGGAGTTAGTTACATCTGAAAATACCGGAGCAAGTTCGGTAAGCGCCATTAGAAATTTTTGTGATATATCTTTAGGTAAATCGGGTGTTGATTGTAAAGATACACCGGGATTTATAGCTAATCGCATAGGTTGCTACTGGATGACCGTCGGTGTGCTGGACGCAATAAAGCTTGGCATTTCTGTAGAAGAGGCTGATATGGTAATGAGTAAGCCGATAGGAGTTCCTAAAACCGGTATTTTCGGTCTTTTGGATTTGATCGGAATTGATCTGATGCCTTTAATAGCTGCTGAATTTTCAAAGACCTTGCCTAAGAGTGACGCTTTTCTGAAAGCATATAAAGAACCTAAATTAATTAAACAGATGATTAAAGATGGTTATACAGGTAGAAAAGGCAAGGGTGGTTTTTACCGTTTAAATACCGATAATGGTAACAAGATAAAAGAGGTTGTAAATTTAAAGACTGGCAATTATGCGGCAGCTAATAAACCTCGTCTTGAAAGTGTCGATGCTGCTAAAGAGTCTTTACGCAATCTGATAGATCATGATGATATAGGTGGTCAATATGCTAAAAAAGTTCTACTTAAAACATTACATTATATATTGTCTTTGGTCCCGGAAATTAGCGATGATATTACAGCCATAGATGAGGCTATGAGAGTAGGTTATAATTGGAAATATGGTCCTTTTGAGCTTATAGACAGATTAGCAGATGATAATATATCAGGACCTAACTGGTTAAAAGATAAGCTAAAGCAAGAAGGATTTAAAATTCCTAAGTTTCTGGAGCTTACAGGAGGTAATAGCTTTTATAAAACTGATCAAAATAAGAGATATTTTTTATCTGCAGACGGTAAATATACTGAAATTAAAGTAGCTGAAGGTACTTGGAAGTTATCTGATAAAAAATTAGGTAACAAGCCGATTGCTAAAAATCCTTCAGCCAGTTTATGGGATATCGGAGATGGTATCTTATGTTTGGAATATACCTCTAAGATGAACAGTGTTGACCCTATGATTTTAGAGATGATCAATAAATCAATTGAGATTGTATCTAAAGATTATAAGGGGTTAGTAATTGCTAATGATAGTGATAATTTTTGTGTAGGCGCCAATATTGGTATATTACTTTTTGCCGCAAATGTTGCGGCTTGGAAAGATATTAAAAAGATAATTAAGCAGGGCCAGGATACCTATATGGCGTTGAAGTTTGCTCCATTTCCGGTGGTAACCGCAGTGTCAGGAATGGCTCTTGGTGGCGGTTGTGAAATATTAATGCATTCTGATGCGGTGCAGGCTCATGTTGAAACTTATACCGGTTTAGTAGAGGTTGGCGTAGGCATTATTCCAGGTTGGGGTGGTTGTAAAGAAATGCTTATCAGAAACATCGATAAGCGTTTGGAGGAACAAACAATAACTGCAAAATTAGGACGTATGTTTAGCAGAATCAGCCCGATAAAAACTGTAAATACTATGCCGGCAATATCAAAAGCATTTGAAAATATTGGGATGGCTAAAGTTGCAAAATCTGCTGAAGAGGCTAAAGACATGCTGATATTGCTTGATAAAGACTCAATTACTATGAACCGTAATAGGTTATTAAGTGATGCAAAAAACAAGTGTTTATCGCTTGTTGACGGTTATAAAGCTCCGTTACAAAGATCAATAAATTTACCAGGTAAAACTGCTAAAACCGCGCTTTATATGGCTATTAATAATTTTGTTAGAAGCGGAAAGGCAACTGCTCATGATGAGGTTGTCTCTAAAGCTTTAGCTGTTGTTTTAAGTGGTGGCAATACCGATATTAATAAAGAACTTTCGGAACAGGATTTGTTAGATTTGGAGCTGGAAGTCTTTATGCGGCTTGTAAAAGAAGATGCTACTTTGGATAGAATAGAGCATATGTTAGAGACAGGAAAACCACTTAGAAATTAAACTTAGAAATTAAACGATATATTTTACAATACTATTCACATTAGTGAGGTTTAAGGAGTAAAGAATGCCACAATATAATGCACCAATTCGTGATTTTGAATTTGTATTAAATGAATTGCTAAATATTAGTCAATATAAGGATATGTCTGGTTTTGGTGATGTTGATCAAAATCTAATTTCGGCTATTTTAGATCAAGGCGCAAAATTTTGTGAAGAGGTGTTATTTCCTTTAAATCAATCAGGTGATAAAGAAGGTGTTAAATTCGAAAATGGTAAGGTTTCTGTTCCAAGCGGATTTAAAGATGCTTATAATTTATATATTCAATCAGGCTGGACAGGTTTTACATGTGCTACTGAGTATGGTGGCCAAGGGCTGCCGGAAGTGTTAAATATGTCTATCAGTGAAATGATATGCTCTGCAAACTTATCATTTGGTATTACCCCCGGCCTTACGCATGGCGCGTATAATGCGATTTATATGCATGGTTCTGATGAGATTAAGAATAAATTTCTTCCTAAAATGGTTGACGGTAGTTGGACAGGAGTAATGTGTTTGACTGAACCGCAGTGCGGAACTGATCTTGGTTTGATAAGAACTAAGGCTGAACCTCAAAAAGATGGCAGTTATGTGATTAGTGGTTCGAAGATATTTATTTCAGCTGGTGAACAAGATATAACTGAAAATATTATACATCTTGTATTGGCAAAATTACCTGATGCTCCGGATGGTGTAAAGGGTATTAGTTTGTTTGTTGTGCCTAAAATTATGGTAAATGATGGCGGAAAGCTTGGCGCTGCTAATAATGTAGTTTGTGGCTCTGTAGAGCATAAGATGGGAATTCATGCATCGCCGACCTGTGTTATGAATTACGATGGTGCGATAGGTTATCTTGTTGGCGAGCCGCATAAAGGTTTAAGGGCTATGTTTACAATGATGAATGAAGCGCGCCTCTATGTAGGAGTGCAGGGGCTTGGTTTATCAGAAGTATCATATCAGAATGCCGCAAGCTATGCTAAAGAAAGATTGCAAGGACGTAGTTTAAAGGGAGCTAAATACAAGAACAAAGCTGCCGATCCTTTGGTTGTTCATCCCGATATTAGAAGAATGTTGCTTACAATGCGTAGTTTTAATGAGGGTGCAAGGGCGCTTGCTGCCTATACAGCCTTACAAATAGATATATCAAAGAGACATACGGATCAAAAATCAAGAGAGGAAGCTGATGATTTTGTTCAGTTTATTACTCCGATATTAAAATCATATTTTACTGACGCCGGTTTTGAATCTACTAATTTAGGTATGCAGATTCTCGGTGGCCATGGTTACATAAAAGAGTATGGAATGGAACAATATGTAAGAGATGCAAGAATAGCTCAGATATATGAAGGGGCAAATGGTATTCAAGCATTGGATTTGGTTGGCAGGAAATTACCTAAAAAAACCGGAAAATATCTAAGAGCTTTCTTCCATCCTGTTGATAAATTTATAGAAAAATATCGTGAAGACTTAAAAATGAGTGAGTTTACTAAAGATTTATATACAGGTTTAAAAAATGCCCAGCAGGCTTCTTTATGGGTTGCTGCAAACGGTATGGCCAATCCTGAGGATGCTGCCGCATCCTCATCTGAGTATTTAAGATTAATGGCTATAACGGTATTTGCCTATATATGGGCTCAAATTGCCGAGGTCTCTTTGCGTAAGTTGGATGAGGGTTCTGTTGATAAAGATTTTTATGAGGCAAAATTAGACACAGCCAGATTTTTTATGAAAAAAATACTGCCATATAGTCATGGATTGTTAGCTTCTATTGTTGCCGGGTCTAAAACTATTATGAAGATGAAAGAAGAGTCTTTTTAATATATTGACGTATATTAAATTTTGTTCTGTAGTTGTTTTGTTGTAATAACGGTATTTTATAGAAAATTATCATCAATGTTAGCCAAGCCAATTATATTCTTTTTAACATTTTTATTAGCAATGGCAAATTTTCTATTTTTGCTAATTCCCATAGCGATAGTATTATCGCCGATATTGATTATCTTTAAAGAGTTTTTTATTCATAGCGCTTTAGAAATTATGTATTTGATGATGGGGTTAGTTAGCTTTCTGACAATGTTATATATGTTTATAGATATGTTATTCGGTTATACGGCTGGCAAGTTAAATAAGCATGCGGAAAAATTAAAAAAAATGAGTGCCGTTCCTCGTTGTGAGGATATATTACGTAACTTTGAGTTTTTAAAGAATAAATTTAATGTAAAAAATGTAGACTTGTATTTATTGCTAGGTGATAAATCAGTTAATGCTTATGCAATAGGTGGAGCAAGGAGACAATCTGTTACGTTAACGATTGGATTGGTATTTGAGGTTTATGAGAAATGTAATAATGAAGATGATTATATTAAGGCGATTACGGCTATTATAGGTCATGAGTTATCGCATTTAATAAATAGAGATTTTCTACCTGGTTTATTAGCAGGTTCGAGTCAAATGGCTATCGAACATATTGCAAAGATTATGAGATATATGTTAATGATGTTTGCCGATATATTTAGATTCATACCCATTTTTGGTAGGTCTATACGTACTTTGATTTACTGGATTTTTAATCTTATAACTAAATTTATTTCTTTATTTTATAAATGGATGTTTATGCCATTATATAATTTTGTAAAAAAATGGTTTGGCCGGTCTGTTGAATATAGATGTGATAAGCAAGCAGCTTATGCTGTTGGCGGTAGAGCTATGGTGCTAGGGCTTCAGGCTTTAGGAACCGGATCCTATTTTAGCATTTTTTCTACGCACCCTAAGACAAAAGATAGAATAAATTATGTAAAAAAAATTACTCCGGTGTCAGGTAAGATAAGGTCATCGGTAATTAATAATTTGGCGGATTTTATTTCAATGACTTTGGTTGTGCTGGTGATGTATATAAGCTTTTTAAATGCTGATATTGCGCTTATTAATCAAAATTACAATCGTGATATTAAAGAGCCTATTATGCAAAAATATAGTTATATTAGGTATGAGGTTACTATGTTTTATTATGAGATAATAAAAAGTCGTTAATATTATTTGCCACATCTTGTTTTTTCTATCCTAAAAAGTCTGCAATCAGCATATTAACAACAATCAAATATTAAAATGACAGTTACTTGTTTATAAGAGAGAGTTAATATAACGGTGAATAAAGAAACCTGCTATAAGTAAAACTAATCCTACTGCATAGCTTAGCAAAAAGCCGTAATCAAACTTTTCAGCTAAGAAAAAAGGGAGGAAGAAAAGCCAGGAAACAGGAACGCCTATTAGAATGCTTTTTGCAAATGCAATGCTGGTTGCGGCATCTTTATATTCTGCATAAGAAAAAGCTAAAGCAAGGAGTGAGGTAAGAGGGAGTGCTATAATAAACCCTGCCAGTTCCGGTTTTCTACCCGCAAGCCATGAACTAAAAGCTATAGCAAGAGCAGCGATTGTTGTTTTTACGATAAATACTAACATTACATACCTCTTTTATAAAATATATAGCAGAAGCGCGTAGCGTCCTACCTTACCGATGGTTACTAAAATTATAAATAATAAAATATTGGTTCTAAAAATTCCGGCAATAATTGTTAGGCAGTCACCGATAAACGGAACCCATGCAAACAGAAGAGCCCAAACTCCATATTTTTGGTATAGTAACGTTGCTTTAGAAAAAGTAAATTCTTTAATTGGAAACCACTTCTTTTCCTGAAAACGGGTAAAGTAAAAACCTAATAACCAATTTATAATTGAACCTAAAATATTTCCGGAGCTGGCAGTTGCCAGCAATAGCCATGTTGGGTGTGTGTTTGCAATATGCAATCCGGCAAGTAAGGCTTCTGATTGAGCGGGAAATATCGTAGCCGCCAGTAAAGAAGAGAAAAAAAGTCCGCCAAGGATTAAGATATCGGTCATATATTAATTTAAAAAATGAGGTTTTTTAGACATCTTGTCTATCAATTAGATTATATGATAAAGGGCAAGAATCAATATTAGTTTGCTAAATTATTCTGCCAAATTTTAATCTTGTTTTTTACTTATATAAACAAATCTGTATTCTTATATGGTGGACGTTTTAATATAGAAATATTACTGTTGTCACAAGTTAATAATATAGCCCAAAATCCCGCAAGTTAGAAGCATTAGTGGAACACTCCAGATCCATTTCCATATATAAAGGATAGTAAGAGCAATGGTAAATATAGTAATTTGCATCGGGCCGGTAACGGAATTGAGAAAAATCTGAATTGTGGTTATAGCAAGTAGCCCTACTACCGCAGCAGAAATACCATCTAACAATCCATGCAATATTGGATTACCGATAATTTTTTCAAGTTGTTTGTGACCAAAGATAGTAAAGGCAAAAGCAGGAAGGAAGATGCCGATGGTTATAAACAAGGCCCCCCAAAATCCTCCTGCGATAAAACCAAGATATGTACCGAAAATAACCAGAGGTGCTGGAATAATATTACCAAGCGCAATACCATCAAGAAAGCTTTGCTCAGTGATATTTGGATATATTTCTACCATACTATTATGCAGAAAAGGGATTGCAGTATAGGCACCACCGAAAGAAAGTAATCCGGCTTTTAATCCCTCAATAAATAATCCTGGCTTTTCACCCAAGCTATAAAAAATAGGAATATTTTGACTGCTTTGCGTAAGCCATAATGAAATAGCGATAGTAATTAGTCCAAAGATGGTTGCGTAGTAAGGTTTATTTTTAGTCTGTAACATCTGCCATATGGCGCAAGTTGTAAATACTAGTAAGAAATTTATCTGTAAAGCGCTTAGGATAAATGATGTAAAGCTTGCGATGATTAATGATTTACTATCTAGTATATGTACTCCTATGCGATGTGTTGCTCTTACAATTAATGCTGCAACTACAGGAGTAATGCAGATAAATAAAGGTAGAAGAGTACTTGCGCCATAAAGTGTATAAACCCATGCAAGTAAAAGCATTAAAAAGAAACCGGGAAGCATAAAGCCAAGTCCGGCAAGAAAGGCACCAATTCTTCCGGCGCGTATCATTCCAAAATAAACGCAAAGTTCATGAGCTTCAGGACCAGGTAAAGCCTGGTATACAGCAAGTACATGTTTGAATTTATCTTTGTTAATCCATTTTTTTTGCTCAACCAGTTCTTCTCGAAGCATATTAATTTGTGCTACAGGTCCTCCCCAGGCAAAAAAGCCAAAACGTAAGAACATAAGAAATATTGCTAACTTGCTTTCATGTTGCATAAAAAAATACGTCCTCTGGTTTATTTATAAATGTTACAGATCTGCATTCCAGTTGCTTTGACCACTGCAGGTTGCGTTATTATGCGGATAAGAATGGTAATTATAAGGCAAATTATCTCTGTAATGAAAAATCCTGCAAAAATATCGTTTAAAACAGCCAGGATGGGAATAAGTATTGGAATATTGTATGATATATTGGGTATGTTTTATTTGAAGTAAAAAGACCAGTATATATAACTATTAACCATAAACTTATCAAGAGTTTATTTGTATAGCATGGAAGTTAAGTAAGAGTGAATAAAATGCAAAAAACTTCAAGCTACTGTT
>JBIKME010000117.1:0-4324 GCA_044359415.1 Rickettsiales bacterium
ATATTGAGCAACAGAAATTAATAAAATTTCTTAGTAAGGCTATTACCCTTGGATATAAAAATGTAGTGGACATTCTTGTTCCAAAAATTAAGGACATCAATTTTGAGGATAAAATCTCGATGTTCGTAGACAAAAAAGGACAACGCCATCCTATCAAACACACCACTCTACTGGAAAATGCATTAGAGAATGGACGTTATGAAATTGCAAAAACTCTTATAGAGCGAGGTGCAAAATTAAACTTTCCACCTGACGTTGATAACGTCAAACTAAATTATTTTGTCAGTCAACTCACAATTGATGGTGACGTTAGATGCGTACAGCTATGCTTAGAGCATAACATAATAAACATGGGAAACCTTCCAAGAAGATGGCAAGAATCTCTTGCAATCCCTGATATAACTAAAGAAGAACTTTATCTGGAGGTGGGAGGGGGTAACACGAGATGGCAAGTTCTATTTGGACAAACACCTCCGCATAAAGCATTAATTAAACAATCCCCTTTTGGTTTTAATCTTGATATATATACACAGTTTTTTCCAATTACACAAATCATTGCGAGCATCGAGAAAACAACCCTTTTTGGCAATAAAACTATTGGCCCAGCGAGAATGTTCATTAGCCAGGAGTATGCATTGGCCTCAATACATGCTTATAAATTATCTGTGCTGTTTGGTGATATGAAGAATGCAAAACAGTTTATTGATCAGTTTCAGAATGCTGAAAGTAAGCAACCTATTCACGATCTATTGTTATTTGAATTACCTAAAAATGGCAAATGGGACATTCCGAAGTGGCGTAAATTAGTTCTAGATAAAAAACATGGTAAAGCCATGACAAACCTACTAGCTTTTGCACCACAAATTGAGAAGTTACTAGGAAGACTACCACAGGACTTGGAAGAGGCAAAGAATGCCGCTGCAAAAGTCTCTTATGAACGTGCCGAAGAGAATTTAGAATTTTCCAAAATGTGTATTGATTATTGTATTGAAGAAGAGGCTTTTAATAGGGCTCTAGAGACAAAAATTAAAGAATCATGTCATTTACCCGATATATCTATTGATGGTCTCGCAGTAGGGGCTCCTGGATATAAAATGGTTAAATTACCTATAGGAGATATGCGAGGATTCATTCTTGGTAAATTGACTAACTGTTGTCAATCAATAGGTGGACAAGGTGAGGCATGTGCAATGCATCTTATGTCTAACCCAAATGCTGGGGCTTATATTATTATCCAAGAGCGCAATGGAACAGAACGCATAGTAGCACAATCCTTTGCAGGTATTAGTGAGGATGGTGAGACTCTTATTTTGGATTCCTGGGAACGTCTTGGAGAAACAACTGATAAGTTGTTAGATAAGTTTTATCCAGCGTTTGCTTTTGAAGCAAGGAAGCGTGGATTGGAAGTAACACTTGGTACTGGTGGTAATACTCCCAATGGAACTGGTTATGTCGATGTTAAACAACCTAAAAAAATGAGAGGATACAATGGATATAATGATTCCAAAAATCAGGTAACTATTCCACCACGTGAAATTGCTGCAGTTGATGCCTCTATACATACAGAGGCGGAAGTTAAAGTGGACGCTGGAGCAGCAAGGCCAGAACTGGATAAAGAGAACAGAGCAAGAGAAAGAGCAGGAGCAGGAGCAGGAGCATTAGGCTTAGAAGAAGAACCTATGGCAAATCTATCGTTTTCTCCTTCTACACAGCATACCGCAGCTGCAAAATTAGCCGATAAGTACAGAATAGCTCCTTCAAAATGGCTAACTGATTATCAGGTGGGAATTCTATTAGGTAGCATGCTTGGAAATACTATAGATATTGATCTTTATGAACCTCACCATTTATCACATATCAATACTCCAGGAATCACAAAGGCAGATAAGGCAAGGAAAGTAATTCTTCTGCCGGGGCATGGAACAACAGTTGCCAATGTAGGGGGTGTGATGAAGGAGGTATACAATCTTGTTACTCGTAATGCTGTACAGAAAGAACTTGAAGTTTCAGAATTTAGTTTTGTTGTACCAATAAATCTTGGCAGCTCCATACCAGACTCTAGAACGCCACTAAAACACGAACATGGCGGCCACTGGGTGCTTGCGGTATTTGAACCAGAATTAACTCGAGGAAATGCTAACGGAAAAATTCCTTATAAAATGAGTTTTGTAGATTCAATGCATGATAGCAAAAATAACAGTCATAAATCTGAAGCTGGTGTAACTATCTTTAAAGCTGTTAAAGCAGCTTGTATAGATTTAGGTGATTCATTTGATGATTGTTCTTGCAAACAACAAAATGATGGATGGTCATGTGGATACTTAGTAGCTGAAAATGCTGTTGATTTGATGAGTTCTAACTTTTCTATGACTAGAAAAGTTAGGCTTCACCCAAAGACGGATATTTTTTTAGAAAATGCTCGTAAGGTGTTAAAAGAGTTTGCCGCTCAAGAGGCGCTACAGGCTCCGTATAAAGCATTGTCTGATCAAGATAAAGCTAGGGTCATAAAAACTCCAACAATTGCAGCTAGTCAAAAAGGGCCAGAAAGTCTTCACACGAATCATTCAGAGACCGCAGCTAAAACTGAATTGAAGCAATTGCCATCCTCTGTAAGTTTTACTGCTACAGAGCCGCATTTTTCTAGAGCTGGTATGAAAGCAAACCCATCACTAGAAATATTACCAGAAAATATTGTTCAAACTGCAAAGCAAGGAATAAAAGAAGGGCTTGTTTCTAAGAGGAACCAACCTCCTTTGCATTATAGAGGTCCTATAGAATATAGTGAAAATATCCAAAATTTAAGAACGGCTAAAAGTCACTCAGTTCCTGATACTGCATTATTTGCCTCGGAGGATGTAGTTATTATGTTAGGTAAAGAAGGGGATGTGTCTAAGTTATTTGCAGAACAAAGATCTTATATTGAAAGAACCGTTAAACAAGCAGAAGAAAATGGCACGGCATTTAAACTTGTTGGTGAACCAACATTTGACACAAAAACTGGTGCTACAATTTATACATATAGCCACCCTTCTATAGAACCAAATAAAACTACCAACCAATATAATGAAGATTATTGCATAACCTACCATGTAAAAGATGGCAACACAGATGTGGTTTATGGAGCTAATGTTTTGGATGCAATAGTGTTTGTTATGCCAGATGAGAAAAAAATGGTAGGTGCAAAAATTATGGTTACTGATAATGGTGTACACGAACAATTCGGTGATCTCCGGAACAAATCCTTGGAAATATATCAACAACCTAGTAAAGAACCAAATCTGGATAGAGTTAGTAGACTTAAAGAGCAGAGGAGATTAGCTCAAATTGATAGAGGTTTTTCAAGGTAAAGCAGCATTTATTATTGAATGTTACAGCCATTATAACATATAGATATCTATATGTTATAAGTATAATAAAATGTCACCTTAAGATTTAAAATCTTAAGGTAACATTTTTGTTTGTTAGTAGTATAAGGCGTAAAAGTGATAATTTATTATTTTATTGAGGAATTTTATAACAGGTGATGTTGTTGATATTGCAATGGTAGCTGGAAGTGTGGCTGCAAATGATTTGTCGGTTTGGGAACTTGTGGCGCAAGCTGATGTTGTAGTAAAATTTGTGATGTTTATTCTTATATTTGCCTCATTCTGGTGTTGGGCTATCATTTTTGATAAATGGAAATATTTTAGGAAGTTGCGTTATAAAACTATGATGTTTGAAAAAGCTTATAGATCTTCAAATGCATATAAAAATTTATATGGTAGAATACATGGTAAAGATCCTGGTTGTGCTATGGCATATATGTTTGTAGAAGGTGTATATACAAGTAAAAAATTGCATTCTTCCAAAAAAGAAACGAGCAATCCTGATTTGATGTATTTTTATAAAGAGAAAATTCTAAATTCTTTGATTAGGGTTAAAAATGAAAATTTGGATAAAATGGAAGAAAATCTGATTACATTGGCATCGTTTAATTGGTGTGTGATAGCTGACGAGGAGTTAGCAGGAAATGATACTAAATCAACAAACCACAAATTGGTATGGGAATTAAATGAGGACAGGATTGAGCGTGAGAAGCGTCTTGACGGATGCTATACCATAACCACAGATGTTGCTAAGTCGGAGTTAAGCGCTGAAGAGACCGTATCATCCTATAGAAAGCTTGCGTTTGTTGAGAAAGCCTTTCGCAATCTAAAAACAGCAAGCCTGAATATAAGGCCTATATATCATAGAAAGGATGAGAGGATAAAGTCGCATGTATTTTTGTGTATGTTAGCATATTATGTGCAATGGCATCTACAGGAAAGAATGAAAGAATTCTTAG
>JBIKME010000147.1:0-3581 GCA_044359415.1 Rickettsiales bacterium
AAACGAGGTTTTTATCAATATTTTTGCCCATCGACCAGCCGATAATGGCTCGAGAATACAAATCCATAACTGCCGCAAGATAAAGCCAGCCCTCATTTGTGTGAATATATGTGATATCCGCCACCCATTTTTGATTGGATTTTCCTGCGTAAAAATCCTGTTGCAGCAGGTTTGGAGCGACCGGTTTGTCATGATTACTATCGGTTGTAACCTTGAATTTTCTGGCTTGCACAGCTTTCAAACCAAGTTTTTGCATACGTCCGGCAATCCGTTTTCGACTGCAAATTTCGCCGGATTCTAGCAAATCACGATGAATCATCGGCGAACCATAACGACCTTTATGCCTCTGATAAATCTTGATAATATTGCCATCAAGATTATCATTGGCAATATTGGATTTGCTTGGAAATCGCCGATTCCAACCATAAAAACCACTACTCGAAACCCTAAAAATGTCGCACATGAGATAAATAGGCCAGGCATTCTTATGCATTTTGATAAATTCGTATCTCACATGCTTTCCCTTGCAAAGAATGCCGCCGCTTTTTTTAGGATTTCTTTCTCCATGCACAAACGGCGGTTTTCCGCTTCAAGTTCCAGCAATTTTTGCTGCAGCGGATCGTTTTTTACCGACACAACTCCCGTTGTCGCAAAAAGCTTGCACCACTTGGCTATAAGCTGCAGATCAATCCCAAGACTGCGCCCCGCAGAGCTATAATTATAGCCGTGATCAGCCACCAGCGCCACCGCCTCCCGCTTAAATTCTTCCGTATATTGCTTCCGAATAGTTTTCATTTCTCAATCTCCTTAAAAGTTATATTTAACTCTTAACAGATTGTCCGTTTTTGGGTAGCAGGATCACTTTGGCTTTGCATGTTTTTTACGAAGCCAACCCATTATGTTTTTCCTTTAATTGACATTAGTACCAATATATATTATTATATACTATTAGATGTATTGTTTAATTAGGTGCTTATTATGGGTAAAAATACCAGCTTCACCCTTGGTGAACATTTTAATACATTCATTGCCAAGCAGGTTTTAAATGGCCGTTTTGGTTCTGCAAGTGAGGTTATACGTGCAGGTCTGCGCATGCTTGAAGAAGAGGAAAGCAAGCTTGCTATGCTCCGATCTGCTCTAAATGCCGGTGAAAAAAGCGGTTTTGCAGAAAATTATTCCTTAAATAGTATCATGCACCAACTGGGCAGAGATTAATGCCAAATTTCCGTATTTCAAATGCAGCCGTATCGGATATGCTTGATATTGGCCGCTATACTGAAGATGCATGGGGCATTGATCAGAGTAATATCTATCTAAAACGCCTTGATAAAGCATTCCATACGCTCGCAAGAGAGCCTAAAATAGGACTGGCTTGCGACAATATTATGTATGGTTATCGTAAATTCCCTGAAGGCAAACACATCATATTTTATCGCATCGCTGATGATAAAATTATCGAAATAATTAGAATATTGCATCAGGCGATGGATGTATCCGGGCATATTTCCTAAACAACCCCTTTATTTGATAAAATCTGTATCCTTCGCTTGTGATTCTGACCTGCTACTTTTACGGCAGATTTTATCTGATTGGTAAGCTTTTTTTGTAGGCGGTATTTAAAGGTTCAATGCTTTATTGAATAAGCAGTATAAAACAAGGTTTATTGCATTGCCGGATTGATAAATAAGACCCATAAAATAGCTAAGTTACTTGCCATTTTATTAATAAAATATATTCTTCACCAGATTTTATTAGGTCATTTGTTACACTTAATATATGAAAAAGCAGGATTTAAGATATGACAGACAATCTTCCTACCACACAAAATACTGGAGATTTAATATTCTACCAGACAGAGGATGGACAGACGCGGGTAGAAGTACGGTTTGAAGGAGATACTGTATGGCTTAGCCAGGCACAAATGGTTGAATTATTCCAGACGACCAAGCAAAATATAAGTCTGCATATTAATAATATATTTGAGGAGAATGAGCTTCAGCCGGAAGGAACTGTCAAGGAATACTTGACAGTTCAAACTGAAGGAAAAAGGGAAGTAAAGCGGTCTATTGAGCATTACAATCTAGATGTAATCATTTCACTTGGCTACCGCGTAAAATCGCATCGAGGCACACAATTTCGTATATGGGCAACCCAGCACTTACGGGAATATCTGGTCAAAGGCTTTACAATGGATGATGAACGCCTGAAACAAGCTGGAGGCGGTAATTACTTTGATGAACTGCTCGCCCGCATCCGAGACATACGTTCTTCAGAAAAAGTATTCTGGAAAAAGGTGTTGAATATTTATGCCACCAGCATTGATTACGATCCAAACACTGACACCTCTCAAAAATTCTTTAAAATCGTGCAGAATAAAATGCACTGGGCTGCACATGGTCATACAGCAGCAGAAATTATCGCCAAGCGCGCCGATGCCAATAAACTGCAGATGGGCTTAACCTCACATTCGGGAAAAACACCTAAACGTTCAGATGTTGGTATTGCCAAAAATTATTTGAATGAAGATGAACTAGACACACTTAACCGAATTGTATCGGTATATCTGGAATTTGCCGAGTTACAGGCAAAAAACCGCCGCCCAATGCATATGAATGACTGGATAACCAAGTTGGATGATTTCTTGCGCTTTAGCGATAGGGATATTTTAACTCACGCTGGTAAAATTAAGCATGAAGATGCAATAACTCATGCCAATGCTGAATTTGATAAATTTAAAGAACGGCAACTCGAAGAGAAAAGCGTGGTGGAAGTACATTTTGAACAAAGCCTAAAGAATCTTGAGCAGATAGAGTTGACAGTTAGTAAAGCCAAACCCACTAAGAAAAAGAACAGGGATATGTGATGGTAGAAGCAGATCAAGTCTTAACCAATATAAAAGAAGACGTCCTAGGCGTATCGCAGTTAGCCATGAATTTGGCAAAAAGCCTTCAAAATATGAATGCTAAGGATGGGTTTATTATAGGGATTTATGGTGAATGGGGTACAGGAAAAACTACGTTTATTAATTTTGTAAAACAAGAACTATACTCTCTGCTTTTTCTGCGTATAGCGAGCGCCACGCCCTTTACCTACAGCTACCAGATATTCCTGTTCGGCCAGTTTTTTAAGATGCGCTTTAACCGTATTGCGGTTAGCATGTGTTGCATCCTCAACTTCACGCACGGTAATCTCACCGCGTGTGCTGGCAAGTTCCAGAATAGCACGAGACAATGCAGGCAGCGCCTCACGCAAACTACGCTCTTCCTTCACCTTCCGGGCAAGGTTATCTTTCTGCTTTACCATCGATTTAAGGAAGAAAGAAACCCAAGGCTCCCAGTTTTGATTCTCGGTACGAATTGTCTGCTGTGTGCGGCGAAGGGAGAGGTAATAGCCTTCCTTATTTGCTTCGATTATTGTTTCCATTGAACTATACGGCACATAGGAATAACCGGCACGGAGCAGCATCAATGTAGTCAGGATACGTGACAGCCTGCCGTTACCGTCCTTAAATGGGTGAATTGCCAGAAACACCGTGATAAATACCGCAATCAGCAATAACTGGTGATGCACCTCCTCGTTAA
>JBIKME010000109.1:0-4574 GCA_044359415.1 Rickettsiales bacterium
TTACCGATATTAATACTAACAAACTTTAAATCAACTTATTAAATAATCAACAATAGCATAGTTAAAAATAGCATAGTGTCTTAAGACCTATCTTCCGACACTAATATATTTAAGGCCGTGTGATAAGACATCTTCTTGGCTTAGAATATTACGTAAATCAATAATTATATTGCCTTTTAGTTTAGACTTAACCATTGCAATATCGAGCTTTTTAAACTCCTCCCACTCAGTTAGGATAACCAGCGCATCACTGCCTGTGATTGCGCTTACAACATCATCACACCAATTTATATCCAAATGTTGCAGTTCTTTTTTTGCCTCATTCATTGATTGGGGGTCATATGCGTATATATTCGCCCCCTGATCAATAAGATCCGGTATAATAACTAAACTCGGGCTATATCTCATATCATCGGTATTAGCTTTGAATGCCAAACCTAATATCGCGATATTTTTCCCTTTAACGCCACCATCATTGGCAGCTATGATTTTTTTAACCATTCTTTTTCTACGATCATCATTGGATCTGATAACAGACTCAACAATAGCCGTCGGAAATCCGGCATCTGTGGCAATATATTTTAAAGCCAAGGTATCTTTTGGAAAACAAGAGCCTCCGTAACCCGGACCCGGATGCATATAACTACCACCGATACGCTTATCCATTCCCATTCCTTTTATTACCATATCAACATTAGCCCCCACCCCCTCACAAATGTCTGAAATCTCATTTGCAAAAGCTATTTTTGTGGCCAAAAAAGCATTTGAGGCGTATTTTATAAGCTCTGCTGTGGCGATATTAGTAAATAAAATAGGTGTACCAGCACCTATCAAAGATCTATAAAGACGCTGCATAATATTTTTAGAATCAATCGAATCCGCTCCAACAATAATACGATCCGGATTCATAAAATCATATATGGCAACCCCTTCCCTTAAAAACTCCGGGTTAGACACCACCTCACATCCGATAGCAGGGCAAACTTTATTAAAAATATCAGCAACCTGAGCTCCCGTTCCGACAGGAACGGTAGATTTGGTTACAATTACCGCTTTGTGCCTTATATTAACAGCTACCTCATGAGCGGCGGAAAAAACATATTTTAAATCCGCTCGCCCAGTTTCTTCCTCTGTCGGAGTGCCTACCGCCAAAAGAATAACTTCAGCTCCTTCTAAAACCGAAGCTATGTCAGTTGTAAAGTCAAGACGACCATTTTTGACATTTTTATCTAATATTTTATCTAATGAAGGCTCATAAATAGGTATAACGCCCTGCTTTAATTTTTTGATCTTGCTTTCATCATTATCAACGCATACTACTTCATGTCCCATGTCGGAAAAGCAAACAGCTGATACCAGACCTACATAACCGGCTCCAATTACCACAACTTTCATTTCAGCCTCATCATAAAATTGATGCACAGATATACAATCTGTGGCTTATTATGCAATAAATTTTTACTTTCAAATTTTTACTTTAGAGTTTTTATTTTAGAGTTTTTATTTTGGAAATACTTACGCTAATTAAACTTAATTAACATTTTTTTTACACGCTCTTTCATCTCATCATTATCTAATGCATAGGCAATATTGGCTTCCAAAAAACCGACGCGATTACCGCAATCAAACCGCCTTCCCTCAAACTCAAAACCATAGAAATCAGATGAAGATATCATTTGCTGCATCGCGTCAGTTAGTTGAATTTCGCCATTTTTAGATTTTTTGGCTGTTGCTAAATAATCAAATATTTCCGGTTGCAGAATATAACGTCCAGTGATTGATAAATTTGAAGGGGCTTCTTCAGGATCCGGCTTTTCCACCATTGATCTTATTTTTATTAATTTTTTATTTTTTTCCAACGGATCAATAATACCGTATTTATTAGTATCTTCTTGCGGTACTTTAGCTACTGCGATGATATTGCCACCTACTTTTTTATAAGCATCTGTCATCTGAGCAAGGAGTCCGTACCCTTTGTTTAAAACCATCTCATCGGCCAGCAGAACGGCAAAAGGCTCATTACCTATAAAATTTCTCGCGCACCATACGGCGTGACCTAAACCTTTTGCTTCTTTTTGGGGAATAAAAGCAATCTGTCCGGACTTTGGTATCCAATCTTTTACTTCTGCTAAGATTGCTGATTTTTCATCAGTTGTTAACACCGATTGCAATTCAAAAGCATGATCAAAATGGTTATTAATCGCACTCTTATTTCTACCAGTGACAAAAATAAACTCTTCAATACCAGCCTCAACAGCTTCTTCAAAAGCATATTGAATTAACGGCTTTGCTGCCACCGGTAACATTTCTTTCGGTATTGCCTTAGTAGCCGGCAAAAAGCGCGTACCAAGACCGCCAACAGGAAATACAGCCTTTTTCACCGCTTTTAACATTTATATCCGCTCCTTAAATTTTGTGAACTTTTCCTATTATTTATCAAAAACTATGATTTTAAGCAAAAAATTGCAAGAGAAAACATAACTTTTAAAATAAATACACTCGTTAAGCCTAATATTATTATTGACATACTAATGTAAATTCATTATTTATTTCAGCCTTATTAAGACCAAAATGGAATAAATAAAATGGCTAAGAAAAATACAATATTAGTTAAATTGACAAGCACCGGGTTAAATAAAAACGGTAAAATCACAGGTACATTTGTTGTACTTAAAAGAAATCCGAAAAAACAACCTGAAAAATTGTCCTTTAAAAAATATGATCCTAAAGCTATCAGTGACGCTGACGGTAATAACAAACGTAGCGATGGTAAGGCAGGGATACATGTGTTGTTTGTTGAGAAAAAAATGCCTAATCCTAAGGCCAACTAATTGATACCCCCTTCTTATAGGGGGTTTTACCGCCCTGACTTTAAGCTTATCTATATTAAAAATAGCATGGAAGGTTCATTTACATTATTTTTAACACTCTGCCTAATTACCTTGATAGTACTAATAGCAGGGGTTATAATTATGGCCAGAGGCGGAAAAATTAACAAACTTAGCAGCACCAAACTAATGACAGCTAGAATTATATTACAATTGCTAGCTATATTAACTTTAGCTGCTATATATTTCACCGGTAAATAGAGTATTTATAGCATAACCGTCCATAATTACCCCCCAAAAAACTGACGAGGATGTTAATTAAAATCCTCAGTTTAAAAAAACATCTCTTTCACTCCTATATATATTAAAATAGCCTTACCTATCCCCCCATGGCTAACTCATGCTCCCCCATCCTTATGACAAAATTATCTGCTGATTTTTATTAGCCAAAACATGTATCCATCAAAGGTTTTAGAAAAATCTGCACATGGGATAATGATGCGTTAGATAAGTTAATCTGTAATTACAATGTTAAAACTTCATGAGGTGGCAATGGTTCCAGCACGAATTTGATGTGGAGATGCCATTATGAATTTAAGCCATCAATTCATTGATCATTTCAGGGTGATGTGAAAGCAGAATCAACTGGTTATGCATCGGACGACTCAGCAAAGTCAGGCCTTTTTCATATTTGTAAAATGCACGCGGCCCGCCGCCCAAAATTTCACCTGCTTTTGCCTGCGAAAGTTTTAGCATTTTGCGGATTTCTTTAACTTGCTCAGGAGTAAGAAGCCCTTCGGCTTTTGCTTTAAGTTCACAAAATGCGGCTTCCGTTGCCTTTGCATCTTTTCCTGTAATCACAACTTCATCACAGCCACTGCAATAATAACCAGGCTGGTTAATGGTGATGCTCTGCCCCTTATAGGTCAACGTATCGGGTTTAGTATCACGGAACATTTTGCTACCGCACTCATGGCAAATTTCATAATTATCAGACATAGCTCAAACCTCTTTAAATGACAATAGATGAAAGTCAGTAACTCTTCCCGCTGTAAATTTCACGTAAAGAAGCATTCAATCCCATGGTACATTATAGACATCCTGCCAGACTTTGTGATCCGCATGGGAAGTCATGGATTTTATAAAATCCGCCCGTTTTATGGCCTGTATTACATCAACTATTTCCTCAAGACTAAAACCCATGCCACGGGCGCTTTTGAGCGCTGTTCTCGTAATACTGAGCCTAGCCGTATCAGAAAAAGCGTTTTTGACGCTATCCAGATCGTAAGTAGGCCGCTTCTTTTCCATAATTATGCCACCTTTAAGGTTTCAAGTCAAACAAATATAATCTTAATGGTGTTAATAAGGAGGTTGCCGGATGTTAGATTTTAACCATAAAGCAAAATTTTATGAGCAAGTCAATGGCTGTATAGACATGGCACTGGAAAAAGCCAGAAAACAAGAACCTGCAAGGAACTATCTCAGCGACTCCTGGTTTGGCGTGGAATGTAAACGCGCCCTGTAGTTTGAATATATGAATACGCAAAAAGATGAAGGGCTTGATTTTAACGGCCAGACTTTGCGGATATTTGTATTTTAAGAGCTGGCTATAAAATGGCTGCATCAGGCGGGATTTGTTGCTTCCTTAAAAAATCCCCCCCACAGGAAGCCCTAAAAGCCATGCGTGCTCATTGGAGCATAGAAAAATCTGCACATGAGATAATGATGCGCTAGATAAGTTAATCT
>JBIKME010000110.1:0-4547 GCA_044359415.1 Rickettsiales bacterium
AGGCGATAAGTATAAAAAAGTATGTTGAGATGAATATCGCCCACCCTTTTCGGGAAGGCAACGGACGCGCAACGCGTATCTGGCTGGATCTGATTTTAAAAAAAGAAGTGGGGCGCGTGGTCGATTGGAATAAAATCGATAAAGAAGATTATCTCTCCTCCATGCAGCGCAGCGTGGTGAAGGATGTGGAGATTAAAGCCCTGCTGAAAGACGCCCTGACCGATCAAATCCATGATCGCGCCCTGTTCATGAAGGGCATCGATGTCAGCTATTTCTACGAAGGCTATAGCGAATTTAAAACCGAGGATCTATAGCCATGAGCGAAGCAAATTTTTTAGAAAAACAATTCCTATGTCGGATCCATGGACTAATTACATGCGATATTTTATGAAGTAAAGCTGTCAGTAATTTTTTATTTACTTGAGAATCGCTGTTTTTCTTGCTAAATAACATATAATCATATAAAAGACCCTAAGTTCTCCCTCATAAATATGAGGTAGCTGTTTGAAAAATTGAATTAAACCATAGAATTTAGGACAGGAAAATACTCTATGAATAAACCTACGTTAAAACCGGTTAACCCTTGTTTTTCTTCCGGACCCTGCGCAAAGCGCCCAGGCTGGAATTTAGATGCTCTAAAAGAAGCTGCTTTAGGCCGTTCACACAGAGCTAAATTTGCTCATAATAAAATTAATGATGTTATAATTCGCACCCGCTCGATACTAGGGTTACCTGATAATTATAAAATAGGTATAGTTCCGGCATCTGATACCGGAGCTGTTGAAATGGCTTTATGGAGCTTACTTGGTCAGCGCGGTGTTGATATATTTGCCTGGGAAAGCTTCGGATCAGCTTGGATAAGCGACGTTGTAAAACAACTAAAGCTTAAAGATGTAAACCAATATACAGCTGATTACGGCAAATTACCTGACCTTTCAAAAGCTGACTTTTCTCGTGATGTCGTATTTACGTATAACGGAACAACATCAGGTGTAAAGGTACCTAATTTAAACTGGATCGATGCAAACCGGGATGGCCTGACTATTTGTGACGCTACAAGCGCTGTTTTTGCTATGGATATGGATTGGTCTAAATTAGACGTTATAACATGGTCTTGGCAAAAAGTAATGGGTGGTGAAGCAGCTCACGGCATGATAGTACTATCGCCTAAGGCCGTCGCCAGATTAGAAACTTATACTCCATCATGGCCAATGCCAAAAATATTTTGTTTGACCAAGGGCGGAAAGTTAATGGACGATATCTTTACCGGAGCTACCATTAACACTCCTTCTATGCTTGCGGTTGAAGATGCGTTGGATGGTCTAAAATGGGCTGCATCCATCGGTGGATTACCAGCTCTTATTAAAAGAAGTGATGCAAATCTGAATGCTGTTAACAAGTGGGTAAAAACTACTCCTTGGGTGGAATTTTTAGCTGAAATAGAAGAAATAAGATCAAATACTTCTATATGCCTAAAAATTATAGATCCTCTCTATACCGCTCTTAGTGCCGATGAACAATCAGCAGTTGCTAAGAAAATTGTATCCACGCTAGATAGTGAAGGTGTCGCTTACGATATAGGATCATATAGAGATGCACCTACAGGCATTAGAATCTGGGGTGGGGCTACAGTTGAAACCAAGGATATAGAATCTTTATTACCTTGGTTAGATTGGGCCTATAAAGAAGCTATGAATAAAAAATAAGGAATAAAAAATGGTACATGTTTTAATATCAGATAAAATGAGCCCTAAAGCGGCAGAAATTTTTAAAGCCAATAACATAGAAGTGGATGTAATAACCGGTCTAACAGAGGATGATCTTATTAAAATTATCGGTAAGTATCAAGGCCTTGCAATTCGTTCATCTACGACTGCAAGTAAAGCGGTTATAGAAGCAGGGAAAAATCTAAAAGTAATAGGAAGGGCCGGAATCGGAGTTGACAATGTTGACCAAGCCGCGGCTACAGCCAATGGCGTGATTGTAATGAACACTCCATTTGGAAACTCCATTACCACTGCCGAACACTCTATCGCTATGTTGATGTCTTTGGCACGCCAGATTCCAGCAGCAAATGCATCTACTCATGCTAATAAATGGGAAAAATCAAAATTTATGGGTACCGAGGTTGCTAATAAAACACTAGGTCTAATTGGGTGTGGCAATATCGGATCTATTGTTTCCAACAGGGCTCAAGGGCTTAAAATGAAAGTTATTGGATTTGATCCATACTTAACCATTGAGCGCGCTAGTGAACTAAATATTGAAAAAGTTGAACTTGACGATCTATTAAGACGCTCCGACTTTATATCTTTACACACGCCTCTTAATGACGCAACGCGAGGTATTTTAGATAAAAAGGCTTTTGCTAAAACTAAAAAAGGCGTGCGCGTTATTAATTGCGCTCGCGGTGGTTTGATAGTAGAGCAAGATCTAAAAGAAGCAATCCAATCAGGACAAGTGGCAGGAGCTGCACTGGATGTATTTGAAAAAGAACCGGCAGAAAATAATATTTTATTTGGACTTGAAGAAGTTATCTGTACTCCTCACTTAGGCGCATCTACTTCTGAGGCACAAGAAAATGTTGCTATCCAAGTTGCCGAGCAGCTATCTGATTATTTGAATAACGGCACTGTTACTAATGCAGTTAATATACCGTCAGTATCTGCTGAAGACGCTGCCAAATTAAAACCTTATCTTAATTTAGGAGAACAACTTGGCGGTTTTTGTGGACAACTAGCTGATAGCGGTATTAAAAAAATTACAGTTGAATTCGAAGGAACCGCAGCAAAGCTAAATACTAAACCGATTATATCCTTATTACTAAAAGGATTATTAAAACCTTCATCTGACTCAGTTAACATGGTTAATGCTCCTTTAGTCGCCAAAGAAAGAGGTATTGAAGTTAGAGAGATTAAAAATGAACGCGATGGTGATTATCAAAGTCTTGTAAGACTTACAGTTACTACAGATAAAGGCGAACAATATGTAGCAGGAACCTTATTTGGTGGTGACAAACCTCGTTTGGTTGAAGTGGGATCTGTAAAACTTGAAGCCAGTCTTGGTTCACATATGCTTTATATTAAAAATGAAGATAAGCCTGGGTTAATTGGAGATTTGGGTAAATTACTGGGTAACGCCAATATCAACATAGCCAATTTCCACTTGGGACGCGGTGTTAATGAAAATCACGCCATAGCGCTGGTGGAAGTTGACCAGATACCAACAAATGAATTACTAACTAAGGTCAGTAATTTACCAAGTGTACTATGCTCAAAGCTGCTTAGCTTTTAAATATTTTTGCGCAGAGTCTAAATTTTACAGAGTCTGAATTTTACAGATTACTAATCTAAAATACTCTGCGCAATTTAAGTACTTAAAAATATAATTCGAGTTTTACTATGACTATAGCCACTAAGATATATACAAAATTATTCGGTAAGCTTGTCGGAATAGATGAATTTGGTAATCGTTACTATAAAAAAAAATCGTCTTATTCAGACAAAAAGAGTAAGCGCTGGGTTGTGTATAAAGGCCTAGCAGAGCCGTCTAAAGTTCCGTCTAGTTGGCATGGGTGGCTGCATTACACGATCGACGAGCCTTTACAATATGAGCATGCGTGGCAAAAACCCCATACACCCAACCTCACAGGCACTCCTAATGCTTATTCTCCAACCGACAACGAAGGTAAAAGGAAAAAAACTTCCTGCGATTATGAAGCATGGAGTCCAAATATCGAGTCCAAATGAGTAAGAAAAATTTTTCTTACATTTACATGCATATTCATTAGTATATATTATCTTTACATTAAATTATAAGAGGCTTGTTATGGGAAGAAATGTCATAGAAACACTTATGGGGATGTTGGTTTTATTTGTAGCTGCAACTTTTGTTTTTATTTCCTATCAAAGCGGTAATATCTCAACTACCGCTAATAACTATAAAGTAAATGCTCAGTTTAAAGAAATAGGTAGCTTGTCTATTGGAAGTGATGTGCGAGTTAGCGGTATTAAAATTGGAACCGTATCAGGTCATAAACTAGACCCTAAAAGCTACAGGGCAATATTAGAACTCTCTTTGGAAAAGGATGTTAAACTTCCATTGGATAGCTCAGCGTCAATAGTTGGCGACGGATTATTAGGTGGTAAATATGTGGCTATTGAGCCAGGCGGAGAAGAAAATTTTATTACACAAGATGGTGAAATAAAATACACGCAAGATGCTGTGAGTTTTGAATCACTAATAGGTAAATTTGCTTTCGGCTCTGTAGATAAGCAAGATAATAGTAATGCTAAAAATTCGGAAAGCTCAACTGGTTTATAATGGGTAAATATATCTTAATATTTACGTTTTCTATACTATCTTTACTTGCCGCCACTAGCGGCAGTGAAGAAGCTTTGCTAGAAAACATACAAAATACCGAACAAAATGATGAGCAAAATGATGAACAAAATGATGTGTATCAAGAACAAAATTTTACCGATTCAGTTATTCTTCAAGGAATTAATAAAATTACCGCTCGTGTTTCATCTTTAACAATACACATT
>JBIKME010000111.1:0-4540 GCA_044359415.1 Rickettsiales bacterium
TCATTTCATCTTTTTCATTTATTATCATAACTATTATCGCAATAAAAAATTTATTAAGTCGATCCTTGTATTGTATTTTTTTGTTTTAATCATGCAAGATATATCAATATAATAAATAGTAACATTGATATATCCGATTGATTTAGATTAAATGCTTGATATATATTAATATTAATTATGAGGTGTAGTATGCTAATAAATAATTTTTACTATAAAAATAATCGTTTGCAGCAGCTAAAAGGCTTTTATTATACAATTTTAAAAGGTAGTGTTGTAAAAGCAGCGGAAGAGCTTGGTCTAACACAATCTACTGTCTCTTCTCAAATAAGCTCGCTGGAGCGTGATTTGGGAGTCAAGCTTTTTGATAGGCGTGGTAGAAATCTTGAACCAAATGATAACGGTATGATGTTATATTCGATGTCGGTTGAATCGATACAAAGATTAGATAGTGTCTTTGAGGAATTTATATCAAAGCGTCAAAACTTGACTGCTGCAATCGATATATGTGCAAATCAGGTAAGTATACTATATCTTTTACCTGACTTGATAAAAAAATACCGCAATCATTTTCCGGGCGTAAATCTTATGATTCGCAATATTGCAAGAGAAGATGGTATGAATAAACTATACAATAACGAAACTGATTTATGCCTGTATCCATATTTAGATACACCTGTCGAATGTGATTTTTATCATCTTGCTGATTATGACCCTATACTTTTATTAAGAAGAGACCATCCTCTTGCAAACAAAGCGGATTTGAGGCTTGAGGAAGTTGCTGAATATGACTTGATACGAATTGACCCTCATCTGATAACATTGCCTTTGTTCGAAGAAGTGATTCGTAACTATAAGCTTGGCAGTAATATAAAATTAGAATGTGGTGACTGGGAGATACTAAAAAAACTTGTAAAAGCTGATATAGGTGTTGCCATTATCTCTAACATTTGTTTGGATGATAGTGATAATGATCTTGTGGGGATTAAATTGCCAAAATATTTTCCCAAAATGTCATATGGTTATTGCGTTAAGAGAGGAAAAATTCTATCACCGCATGTCCGAGATTTTATTAATATTAATAATTAATAAATTATATCAGTATAATAACGGTTTTATAATATAACTTTTTTAAATTAATTTGTCGGCCTGGTGTTGTATTAGATATACAATTTGTTAGAAGGTGGCGACGTATTTTTGTAGATAAAAGAAAAAATAGTATATCGTTATAAATTAATAACATATTACTTACTAATTATCTTGTGTATTTTAATAGATTTTGATAGTAGTTAAGTACATAAAGTACTTTAAGTACTTTATGTAGCTTATTGATATTTATTATTAACGAATATTGGAATAAATGTTATGTTAAGTCGTTTAGTAGGTCATACAAGACGTGGGTTTCGAGGTAATACTAGTGATCTTCAGGCTCATTTGTCTTCCTTTGTTGGAGATGTGTTAAAAGAATTTCCTGCTAATAATCCTCCTGTTCCTGTAGAACAAGGATCGTTTGTCAGTAGACATGCCGCTGCTAACCGGTTGCCAGAAAAATCTAGGCGTCTTTTTTCAACTAAGGCATTTCCAGATCCTGACTTAGTTAGCAAAATATTGCGAGGTGCTAATGTAAATTTTGTGGGTCAAGTTCCTGCGGGAGCGATTGGTAAATTAACCACAGTTGTTCAGGATCGTATTGCAAGTAGTTCTTTGCATAGTGCTTTAGGAGGAGAAAAGTTTCTTACAGTAGAGCATCCTGCCGTAGATGTAGAGCATAGTTTACATCTAATGCATTTTAGTGGTACGCAAGATAAGCACCTACATGGCGGACCAAGAGTGCTGGTTTTATTTGCTGCAGAAGAATGGTCTCTATATTTAGGAGAAGCTGTTGCTGGTAAACTTCCTGCGAGTGTTCCTGTTGTTAAAATTGATTTTCCTGGAGAATCTGTTTTTACTTTGTCGTTAAAGCCTGATGTGATACATGGGTTTAAAGGTAATGATTTGGCTGCTTTTTCTTTTCATTATACCGATAAAGCTGAGGCTGTAGTGGCAGCTGCTAGTATGGATAATCCTGCTAGTATTACGAACAGTCATGATATGATGGCTAGGCTTACAAGAGTGGTTGATCCTGCAGCGGTAGACTGTGTATGTCAGCTTTCTTACTGGAATATTGCCGCAATAATTGGTGGTAAAGCGGTGCGCGCAGCGTAATTGAGTCTTTCATATTAACATTTGCTTTCGCATATAACAACTCTTTAAATGTGGTTTAAGGGATGATTGCTGGAAGAGCTGTTTATGATTTTTAGCCTATTGTAACCCTGGTTATTATACTCTGCTAAGGTATGGTTTTCAGCAAATTTTGGTAGCAAAAAATGCGCTCTAGATATGGAACGCAAACAAGGAATTTTGTTTGCTAACAGGCATGATAAAAGTTTTAAGTGTTTTATAAGATTGTTAATCAATAATCTAAATAGATAAATTTTTTATTGAAGTAAAATAATTAAAGACCACCTTTGTTTTTTGCGGGAGGTCTTTTAATATAATTTCACCTGGCGGGAGTGACCGGGATCGAACCGGCGACCTCTGCCGTGACAGGGCAGCGCTCTAACCAGCTGAGCTACACCCCCGCAATAGGTGAAATGCAGATATAGATTATCTATAAAAACAAATCAAGTGCCAAAATACAATTTACCAAAAAAAATTGCTAATTATTAAAGTTGGATTATATGTCTTGTTTATTAAAGAGTAGATTGCCATCATATACTTACTTAATATACTTACTTAAATCTTTTAAAAATGACTGTAATATTATTCTGTAATATTATTCTGTAATGTTGTATTGTCTTGATACAAAAACGATTGAGTATGTAAGTAGATGGAAGATGATATTTATAAGTTGCAGGAAATTGTAACTCACCAGAGTGAAGATATACTAAAACTTAGTAGTGAGCTTTATATACAACAAAAAGAAATAAACTCACTAAAAGAGGCCGTGTTACTTTTAAAAAGAAAAATAGATGCACATAAAGAAGTTGTAATAAGACCTGCTGATGAAGAGGAGCCTCCTCCTCATTATTGATACTCTTCTCGCAATGACTTTATATTATTGTGATAATTATGAACGCCGCCTTTAAAGGTGGCTGATCCGGCAACCAATACATCTGCTCCAGCCTGTACAGCCATTTTAGCTGTTTGGGGGGTTATGCCTCCATCTACTTCCAAATCAATTATTTTATTCTTAGAGTCTATTTTTTGACGTATATTGGATATTTTTTTAAGCTGTGATTCAATGAATGTCTGCCCACCAAAGCCAGGGTTTACAGTCATTACCAGAACTAAATCTAATTCATCTAATATATAGTCTAGTATATTTTCAGATGTTGAGGGAACAAGGGAAACGCCAGCTTTTTTTCCGTATGATTTTATAAGTTGTATGGTTCTGTCCAGGTGAATACAGGCCTCTGCGTGAACTGTTATAATATCAGATCCGGCCTCTGCGAAGTCTTTTATATATTTATCAGGATTTTCTATCATTAGGTGAACATCAAATGGCAGGGAACATGTTTTTCTTAAGTCTTTTATAACGCATGGTCCTATAGTAATATTAGGTACAAAATGCCCGTCCATGACATCTATGTGGATATAGTCAGCCCCTGCTTTAGTAAGATCTTTTGCTTCGTTTCCTAGGCAGGAGAAGTCAGCTGATAATATCGATGGTGCTATTTTAGTTCGTTGTTGCATATAAAATCCTTAAAATATTACGATATAATATATAGATATATATTATTTTCCAGTGCTTTATATTCTTTTTTCCTAATATTAGGCATGGTATTAACTATTTGTTAATAAATGGGGTGTAAAACAGAGTTGCTATTTAATTTTAATAAAATGAGGTTGTTGTGGCTTGTATTACCGATGCAGATAAAGTTATTGCATCAAAACTTTTTAGATTAAGAACTAATATGGGGATAAAATTACAAGATTTAGCCGTAATTTCAGGGATTAAAGCAGCTGATATACATGATTTTGAAACTGCGCAAAAAGAGGTTCCCGCCAGCGACTTGTTTATGTTATCAATGGCATTGGGTATTAAAATTAATTATTTTTATGACGACGAATCTGTATATTCTGTCAATAGCTCTGTGAATGAGGCGGTTGAGCTTGTTAGCTAAATTCAATATCGAGGCCTATATCAACACTTAGAGGGCTGTGAGTTATAGATCCTACAGATATAAAATCAACACCGGCAAGGGCTATATCTTCTACGGTGTTAATGTTTACGTTACCTGAGGCTTCGAGGGGCACTCTACCTTCAACCATTTTGACGGCTTCCTTTATTGTAGCTAAGTCCATATTGTCTAGCATTATGATGTCAGCCCCGGCTTCTAATGCTTCCTTTACCTGTATTAAACTATCACATTCTACTTCTATTTTAGTAAGTAGCGGAGCTTGCTTGCGAGCGCTGGTTAGAGCGTTAGTAATGCTACCGCATATAGAAATATGATTATCCTTTATTAGAATTCCGTCATCTAAGCAGAAGCGGTGATTT
>JBIKME010000009.1:0-12552 GCA_044359415.1 Rickettsiales bacterium
AGGCTTGAGCGATACCAGTCATTAGCACTTAATGCGACATAAAGAAAGAATCCTGCCCTCAATATCAAGGATGCATCCGGGTGCAGTATATCTAGTCTTTCTATCGTAGCTAATGTTGCCTGTGTAGCAAATAATAAGGCGGCGCAAAGCCACATTTTATTGTATAAGGCCCAAAATAACTGGAAAATACCAGCCCATACAGAAAATCCACCCTCCTGGACGAACCTAATCGTTTCGAGTGGTTCTCTGTGATCTTTGTTGACATGAATAGTATAAATTTTCATGATAATATAACCTATAAAGTACCTTTTGTAGACGGCACCTCATCATTTTTTCTTGGGTCTATTTCTATGGCTTGTCGAAGTGAGCGCGCAAGACCTTTATAACATGATTCAATTATATGATGGTTATTTGTCCCGTATAAATTTTCTACATGTAATGTAGCGCCAGCGCTTTGCGAGAATGCCTGAAACCATTCTCGGAATAATTCTGTATCCATGTCACCTAGTTTTGCTCTGTTGAATTCAACATTCCAAATCAAATAAGGGCGATTAGATAAATCTAATGAGACTCTACTTAATGTTTCATCCATAGGAATATAGGCGTGAGCGTATCTGGTTATGCCTTTCTTGTCGCCTAAAGCTTTAGCAAAAGCGCTGCCAATTGCCCAACCGGTATCTTCAGTAGTGTGATGAAAATCAATATGTAAGTCACCCTTGGCTTTTAATTTAAGATCTATTAGGCTATGCCTTGATAATTGCTCCAGCATATGGTCTAAAAAACCTATTCCGGTAGAGATGTCATATTTGCCTGTACCGTCAAGATTTATCTCAACAGAAACCTGTGTTTCATTGGTTTTTCTTTCAATCTTAGCAGTGCGCAAAATCTTACCTGTAATTACTTAAAGAGAAGATGGTTATATACTAACAGACTGACAATAACAAGAAAAACAGTGTTTATTTACAAATAAGTAGGATATAATTACCTAGCTTAGGCTTGAAATTTCTAAAACAATCCTTACATATCCAACATCTTAATTTTTAATACTAGGTCTGTAATGCAACATAAACCGGATACTATTTATGGTACTACCATTTTATCAGTGCGCAAGAACAATCAAGTTGTTGTTGCCGGAGATGGTCAAGTGTCACTGGGTAACACAGTAATGAAAAACACTGCTAAAAAAGTTAGAAAATTAGCAAATGGTACAATAATAGCTGGCTTTGCTGGGGCTACAGCCGATGCTTTTACCCTTTTTGAGCGTCTGGAGATGAAGTTGGAAAAACATCCCAATCAACTGCAGCGCGCTTGTGTCGAGTTAGCCAAAGATTGGCGTTCAGATAGATATTTGCGCAAATTAGAGGCTATGATGATAGTTGTAGATGCCGATGTTTCCTTAATATTATCCGGAATGGGTGATGTTATTGAACCAGATGATGGAATATTAGCGATAGGTTCTGGCGGTAACTATGCTTTGTCTGCAGCAAGAGCCTTAATTGATGTCAAGGGTATGGATGCAGAAAAAATTGCTAAAAAGTCTATGAAAATTGCCGGCGATATATGTATATACACCAATCACCATTTAACAATAGAAGTATTGTAAAAAAATTTTAATAAGAAAAGAATTTAATAAGAGAAGAGATAAATGGCATACTTAAATCTGAAGCCCGAACAAATTGTAGATGAACTTGATAGACATATAGTTGGACAAAAAAAAGCCAAAAAGGCGGTAGCTATAGCCCTAAGAAATAGGTGGCGCAGGCGTAAAGTAGAGGGGCCATTACAAGAAGAAATATTGCCAAAAAACATTTTAATGATCGGCCCTACCGGTGTTGGAAAAACTGAGATTGCACGACGTATAGCTAAATTAGCAGGCTCACCTTTTTTAAAAGTGGAGGCTACTAAATTTACGGAAGTAGGTTATGTCGGCAGAGATGTTGATTCAATTATTAGAGATTTGGTGGAAAACTCCGTTACGCTTATTAGAGATAAATTAAGACAAGAGGTTGCATCTAAAGCTCATGATGCTGCTGAGGAAAGAATTCTTGATGCTCTGGTGGGTGAAAGTTCATCAGCTGAAACTCGTGAAAAATTTAGAAAGAAGCTAAGAAATAACGAGTTAAGTGATAAAGAGGTGGAAATCGAAATTGCCGATACTCCAAATAGCCCGTTTTCTTCGTTTGATATTCCTGGTATGCCAGGTGGTCAGATGGGAGTGTTAAATATTAGTGAAATATTAGGTAAGGCTATGGGTAGTCGTACTTCACGTAAGAGACTAACGGTTAATGAGTCTTATGAGTTATTGATACGTGAAGAAAGTGATAAGCTGATAGATCAGGATAAAATTATTATTCAGGCAATAGATCTGGCAGAAAATTATGGGATAGTTTTTATTGATGAAATAGATAAAGTTGCTGCCCGCTCTAATTCCAGAGGCGGAGAGGTAAGTAGAGAGGGTGTGCAAAGGGACTTGTTGCCTTTGATTGAAGGTACTACGATATCTACAAAATACGGACCTGTTTCAACGGACCATATTTTATTTATTGCCTCCGGTGCTTTCCATCTTGCAAGTCCATCGGATCTATTGCCTGAACTTCAAGGCAGATTGCCCATAAGAGTAGAACTCCAGGCACTTACACAAGAAGATATGGTAAGAATTCTAAAAGAGCCGGAATCAAGTTTGCTAAAGCAATATGAAGCTTTAATGAAAACAGAGGATATTACATTAGAATTTAGTGAGGATGGTATTTCTAAGATTGCTCAAATAGCAACTCAAGCAAATAAGAATGTGGAAAATATCGGCGCAAGACGCTTGCATACAATTCTGGAAAAATTATTAGAGGATGTTAGTTATAATATTGATGATAATGCAGGTAAGAAAATAATAATAACTGGTGAATATGTAGAAAAACAAATCGGAAGTTTAGTGTCAAACGCTGATCTTTCAAAGTTTATTTTATAATTATCTCGCAATGTTACGAAAAATACATTCTTGAGGTCTTGTGAGGCGCATGGCAACCTTGACTTTATTGCCGCTTAGTGCTGCGGAAGTGATTGGAAAATCCTCCCACTTTCTAGAGCTGCTTTACAAAAGATTTTAGTGAAATTAAGGCGGAAAACCTATCTCTCAACGCAATGATCCGTCATGCTACTTTTCCGGAACTTACCAATATATGGCTGATAAAATGTCTGGAATATGGGTTGAAAATTATATCAATAACATTACGCTTGAAGACCCACGTCACATTTATAACTTGGAGAAAGCCTAATATATTCCGGTATTGTTGCAAGCACTGGCAGCGCGTGCAGGCAATCTGAGTAATGATGCCAGCATTGGTCGTGAAATCGGCATTAATGCTGTGACTACGCGGAATTACCGTGGCTTACTAAATAATAGATTTGTTACCAACAGCCTAAGGCCGTGGTTTCGTAATGTTACAAAGAGGTTAGTAAAATCGGAGAAAATTTATTTCCACGACACCATGTTGTTGTGTCATTTGCTACAATCAAAGCCGGAGGATTTGGCCAAAAGCCAGCCACATAGCTTTTGGCATGTGCTGGAAAATTCGTGCTGTCGGAGTTAACCAATGCTAACAACACTGGCGGCGATTGAAGTTAAAAACACTGAAAATATTACGGACAAGGATTTAGCCGGCATTAAAGAATTGCAGCAATCCACAGGCAAAGATTTCGTATGCGGAGTCGTAGTTTGTAATACCACAAGGGTAATTGCATATGATAAAGATATTTATCTATTACCTTTCAATGCTTTATGGCAATAGCTTCTATTGTCAATGCTAATTTAAATTCCCCCAACCTTGAGTCATCAAGACTCTATTATTGTTTATTTATGTTTGTTTTGTAGCGCGCTCAATAACGCTGGCAAAAAATGAACATGACTGAGGCCGTATATTATTTCTTATTGATTTACAATAAGGGTGTTTTGACTAACTTACTGTATTTATATATGCTGATTATACAAAAGATCTTTTGAAAGATCTTTTTTTGCCTCTAGCCTGCTTCTTAAGTTGAGTGATCTATCGCGCCAGCCCGTTCCCTGACCTTGTGGGCAAACTCTTCTTACCCAATTAGTAGTCAGCTGAATTTGCGCACGCCTTTTTTTATTTCTAAGCCTGCTTTTTTTATCATCTTTTGCCTTTTTTTCTTCTAATAAATTATGCGGATCACCCTTAATAAGACCGGCTTCACGAATATGCATCATGATATGATGGATGCGTAGATTTTTCTGGCGCCATAGTTTTTTGCGCAATTCATGACGGCTGTTTGCGGTAATTAATACTCCACCGAATACAGCGGCGAATATTTGTTTATTCTTTGGCTTGTCCCAGAGACTCTCGACTCCTTCATACATATCGGTCAGCATTAAGGAAAATGCTACAAAACCGGATTCAAAATAATTTCCCGCTGCTAAGGAAGCGCCAGTTTTTATGTAATTAGCCCAGTTTTTAACAGATTTCCATTTCAAATTACTTGCGGTGACCCCTCTTGCGGAGTCTATTGTATATATCTGTTGACCGGCTTCTCTTCTATTACCTCCACCGCCACCACCTCTTCCTCGTGATATTTCTTGTGATCTGCTGTTTAACTCTCTTTGGATACTTAAATATTCATCACGAAGTATCAGCTCTATCGATTGCATCAAGTCTGCCATATTTACAGCTTCGAGTCGGTACTCACCCCTGAGTGACGAAAAACTACCAATGAAGCGTTCTTTTAGCTCGTCATATTTAACGTCAATAGCTGAAACAAAATTTGAAGTTGTATGAAGATTTTGCAAATATAACCTCTGGTGGCAGTTCCCATAGTGCTCTTATATGTTAATAGCATATTTTACAATACCATAAAATTTCGGAAATATCTTTATATTTTAGGCTTGCTCTTAAGAATATACATTTATAGAAACAAAAACATACTAATTGATAGAGTTTCTTAACATTTCCAGCACGTCAGTTAAAATAATTGCGGCGGCAGTTTTATCATCTAACGAGTGTCTTTTTTTTCTTGTCATGCCGGATTCGGATAAAGCTCTGGTAGCTGATGCTGTTGACATACGCTCGTCTTTTAAAAAAATTGGTAAATTTGTCTTTTTAAATAGCTTGTTGGAAAAATTCCTTATATTTAAACAGTTCTCCCCCTCGGTGCCATCCAGTTGCAGAGGATAGCCGATAACTATACCTTTTATATGATTGTCTAATGATAAGCGCCCAATATATCCTATGTCTTTGCTTAGATTGCGTCTTATATATGTCTCAAAAGGATTGGCAATAATTAAATTAATATCACTAATTGCTATACCTATCCTGGTTTTTCCGATATCTAAAGAAAGTAAAGCTCCTTGATGCTCGGGGTTTGTTAAGTTATTTTGAAACTCTTTTATTGAAATAGTTATCATTTACTTGATTTTTTTTGTATGAAGGATTAGTAAATCTGTAAGAATTGCCAGCATAAGGTATAAATCATTTAACAAAAGTATTATTTTGACTTTATTTGAAAGAGAAAAAATGTCTTTAACAGAACAAGAATTAAGAAAAGTTGCCAAATTATCGCGGATTAAACTAGATAAAGATCAGGTAGCTCACTATACTTGCCAGATATCAGAGATTATGAGTTGGGTTGATATATTATCTGAGGTTAATACAGAAAACGTACCATGTATGGCTTCGGTTTCAGATCTGTCTATGCCTTCTCGTGAAGACGAAGAAACCGATGGAAACTGCCAGTTAGACATATTGGCGAATGCAACAAATTCCCAATATGGTTTTTTTACAGTACCTAAGGTAATAGAGTAGACAAAAGATAGTATAAGAAAAGGATAAATCTTAATTATTTAAGAATTGGAAATTATATGAGTGACTTAACTGACCTAACAATCTCCGCTGCATTAGAGTCTTTGGCAAAAGGTGACTTTACTTCCGAAGAGCTAACAAACGCGCATATTGAGCAAATGGAGGCAAAGAAAGAACTAAATGCTTTTGTGGTAGACACTCCGGAGATAGCTTTAAATTCGGCGGTGCAGTCAGATCAGCGCCGTAGAAAAGGTAAAATTGGTAAAATGGAAGGAATACCGGTAGGTATAAAGGATTTATTTTGCACAAAGGGTGTTTTGTCTACTGCATGCTCGCATATTTTAGACGGATTTAAACCGACCTATGAATCAACCGTGACTACTAATTTATTTGCTCAAGGTGCGGTAATGCTAGGTAAAACTAACATGGATGAGTTTGCTATGGGTTCGGCTAACTTAAATAGCTATTATGGACCGGTGGTTAATCCGTGGAAAAGAAAAAGTGATAATGCCAATCTTGTTCCGGGAGGCTCATCCGGTGGATCTGCGGCAGCAGTGACAGCAAAGTTATGTATGGGTGCTTTAGGAAGCGATACCGGAGGTTCCATAAGGCAGCCTGCTGCTTTCTGTGGCAATGTCGGAGTGAAGCCTACATACGGAAGATGCTCTCGTTGGGGAATGATAGCATTTGCAAGCTCTTTAGATCAGGCTGGGGTTTTCGCCCGCTCGGTAAAGGATGCGGCAATAATGCTTGAATCTATATGTGGTCATGATCATAAGGATTCTACATCAGTACCATTTGAAACCCCTGATTTTTCTAAAGCTGTAGGCGGTAGCATTAAAGGACTTAGAATAGGTATTCCTAAAGAGTATCATCAAGACACTCTCTCCGATGAAATTGTTAATCTTTGGAACAAGGGTAAACAGTTGCTTAAAGACGCCGGTGGTAAGATTGTAGAGATTAGCTTGCCGCATACTAAATATGCATTACCTACATATTACATAATAGCCCCTGCCGAGGCTTCTTCAAATCTATCTCGCTATGATGGGGTAAGATTTGGTTTAAGAGTTGCACCAAAAGGCTGTTCTTTAGATGAAATGTATGAATTGACCAGGTCAGAGGGCTTTGGCGATGAAGTAAAACGACGCATAATTATAGGAACCTATGTTTTATCAGCCGGTTACTACGATGCATATTACAAAAAAGCACAGAGAGTTAGAACGCTTATAGCCAGAGATTTTGCGAACGCATATCAGCAGTGTGATGTAATATTAACGCCATCCACACCAACAGCAGCCTTTGCTGCCTCAGAAAAAATTGATCCGGTTACAATGTATTTAAATGATGTGTTTACTGTTCCAACCAGCTTGGCAGGCTTGCCAGCCATGTCTGTTCCCGTTGGTTTATCAAACGACTCTTTACCGTTGGGGTTACAAATTATCGGGCGGTCATTTGACGAAGAGACAATGTTTAAAGTTGCCGGCGCTTTAGAAGCTACCGCAGGCTTTAGGGCACTATAAACGATACTGTAAGAAAATACTGTAATATAAAATATAAAGAAATAATATGACACAGATTATAAAAGGTAATACAGGGGATTGGGAAGTTATAATTGGGCTTGAGGTTCATGCTCAGGTGAAGTCGCAATCGAAATTATTTTCTGGTGCTTCTACTAAATTTGGTGCCGAACCTAATACGCAGGTTTCTCTGGTCGACGCCGCTATGCCCGGGATGCTTCCTGTAATTAATAAAGAATGTATAAAGCAAGCAATCAGAACAGGTCTTGGTATTAAGGCTAAAGTAAATCTACACTCTATCTTTGATAGAAAAAATTATTTTTATGCAGATCTTCCTCAAGGATATCAAATATCGCAATTTTCTAATCCTATAATCGGTGAAGGACAGATAACTGTTGATATGCCTGATGGTAGTACGCGAATTGTCGGTATTGAACGTATCCATCTTGAGCAGGATGCCGGTAAGTCAATGCATGATCAATCTCCCGATTCTTCATTTATCGACTTAAATCGCTCCGGAGTCGCTTTAATGGAAATAGTATCAAGGCCAGATATGCGCTCTGGAGAAGAAGCCGCAGAATATATGAAAAAATTACGCTCTATATTGCGCTATTTAGGAACCTGTGACGGTGATATGGAAAAAGGCTCGATGAGATGTGACGCTAATATCTCTGTGAGACCTGTAGGAAGTACCGAGCTTCGTACCAGATGTGAGATAAAGAACTTAAACTCGGTTCGTTTTCTGCAGCAAGCAATATCATATGAAGCAAATCGTCATGTGGAAGTTTATGAAACGGGTGGCGTAATTAATCAGGAAACCCGTTTGTTTGAGCCAAATAAAGGCGAGACTAGAACGATGAGAAGTAAAGAAGATGCGCATGATTACAGATATTTTCCGGATCCTGATCTGTTACCGTTAGAGATATCTAAAGAGTTAGTGCAAAAACTTAAAGATGAGTTGCCTGAGTTGCCTGATGAAAAGAAAGAGCGTTATGTTAAGGATTTGGGTCTTTCGGCTTATGATGCATCTGTGATAGTTGCAGATAAGGACACCGCGGATTATTTTGAAGAAGTAGCAGAAGGTACTGATGCAAAAATGGCTGCAAATTGGGTAACCGGCGAGTTATTTGCGGCTCTTAAAAAAGAGGGGCAAACAATTGCTGAATCTCCAATTACTGCGATACAGTTAAAGGGATTGTTAGCCCTTATAAACGACAATACTATATCAGGTAAAATTGCCAAGGAAGTATTTACTTTAATGTACGAGACTAAAAAGAATGCAGAGGTAATTATAGAAGAAAAAGGCCTAAAGCAAGTTACTGATACCGGTGCTATAGAAAAAATAATAGATGATGTTTTAGCTGCCAACCAAGAAAAATTAGCCGAATATAAATCAGGAAAAGAGCGTTTGTTTGCTTTCTTTGTAGGCCAGGTAATGCAGCTTTCTAAAGGCATGGCTAATCCTAAAGTAGTAAATGAAATACTTAAGAAAAAATTGGTAAACTGATAATTTCCGAGATATTAATGGTAATAGTTCGTAATGCCACAGAAAATGACGCACAACAAATTGTTGACATATACGCTTATTATGTCGCTAATTCCTTAGCAACTCTTGATAATAAGGCTTTTGCTGTTTCAGATATATTAGACAATATAAAAAATAGAGACGTACCTTTCTTAGTAGCGTTTGAAGATGATAAGGTAATAGGATACGCATACGCTTTTTCCTATAGAAAGCGAGAAGGTTATAAATATACACTTGAAGAATCAATTTATGTTAAAGATGGCCATCATGGAAAAGGAGTTGGTAAAAAACTCCTGGATTGTTTAATTATGAAATTAAAAGAATTAAATTATAAACAGTTATTAGCGGTTATAACTCTTAAGAGTGGTTCTGATGAAAGTGAGGCACCATCTATATTGCTGCATAAAGCATGCGGCTTTAGAAAGGTAGGGCAATTAGTTAACGTAGGATATAAATTTGACGAGTGGATAGACACCGTTTTAATGCAGCGTTCAATATAGTATTATTATGCAGAATCACTTATTTTGTTTTGGTCTGGGATATTGTGCAAGCCATTTTGCAGATTTCTTATTGCCTTTAGGATGGAAAATTTCAGGAACTTGCAGATCTGAAGATAAATTGCGTAATTTAAGCAAAAAATCAATTCAAGGATACTTGTTTAATCACAAGCTGAATTTAGATACTGTAACCCATATTTTACTTTCTATACCTCCTAGTATCGATGATGGCGATATAGTGTTAAATCAATATTTTACCGTCTTAAAAAATATGCCCAATCTTAAATGGGTAGGATATTTATCAACAACCGGAGTCTACGGCAATCATAATGGCGACTGGGTAGATGAAAATACGATGGTTAAGCCGACAAACAAGAGATCAGAATATAGAGTCAGTGCTGAGAAAGACTGGTTAAACTCAGGTCTGCCAGTACATATATTCCGCATTTCTGGTATTTATGGTCAAGGAAGAAGCGCCATTGATGCCATAAAGAATAAAACAGCGCGGAGAATAGATAAACCGGGACAGGTTTTTTGTCGTATACATGTTGAAGATATTTGTCAAATATTATACGCATCGATTAATAATCCAAATCCAGGTCAGATTTACAATTGCGCAGATGATTATCCTTCGTCGCAAGCGGATGTGGTATTATATGCGGCAAACCTGTTGCAGGTTGAGCCGCCAGAGCTTGTAGCTATAGAAAATTCAGACTTATCACAAATGGCATTAAGTTTTTATGAAGGCTGCAGAAGGGTATCTAACCGAAAAATAAAAGAAGAGCTTGGAGTAAAGCTAAAATATCCAAATTACATGAGCGGGCTGGAGTCTGTTTTAAATTATTAAATACTTCATCTGTTATAATAAATATCACGGATAAGCTGATAATTTTATGATTCGTCGCTACATCTTCTTATATCTGCGCCCAAGGCAGATAATTTATCCTCAATTCTTTCATAGCCCCTATCGATATGATAAACTCTGTGAATGGCTGATTCTCCTTTTGCTACTAAGGCAGCTAATACTAATGACACAGAGGCTCTTAAATCAGTTGCCATAAGCTCGGCTGCTTTTAGTTCTTTATTTCCGGTTATGGTGGCGGTATGGCCTTCAATCAAAATAGTAGCACCCATTCGCATGAGCTCAGATACATGCATGAAGCGATTCTCAAATATGGTTTCATTTATTACCGAAACCCCATTAGCTACACACATTAGTGCCATGAATTGTGCCTGCATGTCGGTAGGAAATAACGGATACGGCTCGGTTGATATATCAACGCTTTTAATATGATTACCTTTGCGTCTAACCCTAACAGATCTTGCACCGGTTGCTTCAATACTAACTCCTGCCTCGCGTAATTTTTCAATAGTAGAAGTCATAATTTCAAGATTAACATCAGTCAGTTCTATATCGCCATTTGTAATTGCAGCGGCAATCATATAAGTTCCGGCCTCAATGCGATCGCTAATTACAGAATATTCGGTACCATGTAATTCATCTACTCCTTCTATCGTAATTTTACCGGTGCCTATGCCTTGAATTTTGGCTCCCATTGAAACCAGGCAATTGGCAAGATCGGTAACTTCAGGCTCTTCGGCGGCGTTGGTTATAACTGTTGTGCCTTTTGCCAAACATGCTGCGGTTAGGATATTTTCCGTTGCCCCCACAGAAATCTTATCAAAGTGAATATGAGCACCTTTTAATCGGTTTTTTACTGATGCTTTAATATAACCATCTTCTAGTTCAATTGATGCTCCCATTTGCTCAAGAGCCTGCAAATGCAAATTGATTGGTCTTGTTCCAATAGCGCAGCCGCCAGGAAGTGATACTTTGGCTTTTCCAAAACGACCTAGCAGCGGTCCTAGGACTAAAACTGAAGCGCGCATTTTTCTTACTATGTTATAAGGTGCCACAAAATTATCAATTTTTGCAGCACAAAGCTCTAAAGAGCTTTTTTTATCTGTGCCGTCTAATTTAAGCTCTACTCCGTGCTGTATAAGCAGGTTAGCCATTGTTGATATGTCTACAATATGAGGTAAGTTAGAAATTTTAACAGTATCTTTTGTTAGTAAACTTGCTGCCATTAATGGTAAGGCCGCGTTCTTTGCTCCCGATATAGAAACGGTTCCCTTTAAAACATTGCCACCGATTACTCGTATCTTATCCATTGCATGCGGCCTTTGGATCAGTTGTTGAAAGAGAGTCAATTTTTGGCAGCGTTACGCCTGTTTGCTTCATATATTTTCCAAGTTTGTCAGCGTAAGACGTAGTGCATACGGAATCTGCCTTGAAAAACAGAAATTGGCAAGCTCCTTCATTAGCGTATATCTTAGCAGGAAGTGGGGTGGTGTTAGAAAACTCTAAAGTTACATGCCCCTCCCACTCAGGTTCAAGTGGAGTTACATTTACGATAATACCACATCTTGCGTAGGTGGATTTGCCAACGCATACTACTAACATATCCCTTGGTATACGAAAATATTCTACGGTGCGAGCGAGAGCGAAACTATTTGGCGGAATGATACACACGTCAGCCTTTCTATCGACAAAACCTTTTTGGCAAAAATCTTTAGGGTCAACGATAGAAGAGTCGATATTAGTAAAAATCTTAAATTCATCGGCTACTCTTGCGTCATAACCGTAAGAGGATACTCCGAATGATATAACGCCTTCACGCTTTTGCTTTTCTTCAAAAGGTTCTATCATGCGATTCTGAAGCGCTTGTTCTCTTATCCAGCTATCCGGCATTATAGCCATATCTTGCTCCCATCTTTAATTATGTTGGAGCAAATATAAGGAAAAAGCACTTAAGCGCAAGGCAGAAAATGCACTAGTTTATAAAGATAGAGTCTTTTTTTATGTATAATCGTTAAAAACAATCGTTTAGCATTTTATTTTTTGTAAAATAGAAGTAAATTAAGCTTAGGATATTGCCTAACTATCTTTATTTTCAATAGATTTAGACAATAAAATTGATAAATCACTCTGTGGAGACTCATCTGCTGACTGATCAGATGACGTGTTTGTTTTGTTTTCTTCAATTATTTTGTCGTGAAGTTCTTTACGAAGAACAGAGGAGCCCTTCGGAAAACTAAAACCTAATTTTACAGACTTACCTTTAATTTCAATTACCTTTAATTCAATGTCACCATTGATAATGATAGATTCATCTTGCTTGCGCATTAAATATAGCATAACGATA
>JBIKME010000156.1:0-3464 GCA_044359415.1 Rickettsiales bacterium
TTGCAGAAAATATCACTTTATCAAAATACCTAAGCTGATAAAATGCTTTAATCCTTACCTGCAACTATAAGGATACATTACATATGAATAAAAATAAAGAAAATTATTTATTGGCGCTATGAATTAATCCATATAAATTCTAAGCACAATAGCGTACAAGATTCTAAATTAGGAAAAAAATATGGTTGGACGGATATGGTTATAGAGCAAAAAAAAGAAGCAGCAGCCAATTGGTTTAAATCTTTACGGGATCAAATATGTAAAGAGTTTGAAAAAATTGAAGATGAGTTTATGGGCGATTCTGAGCAGGTGATGAGATTTGAACGCAAAGATTGGACGCGTGATGGTGGAGGAGGTGGTCAAATATCAATTATGCGAGGTAGGGTGTTTGAAAAGGTTGGTGTAAATATTTCTACGGTTTTTGGAGAATTTTCTAAGGAATTTGCTTCCAGCATTCCAGGAGCAAAGGATGATCCGCGCTTTTTTGCAACCGGGGTTTCTCTTGTTGCTCATATGAGGTCTCCGCTGGTACCAGCTGTGCATATGAATACTAGATATATAGTTACAACACAAGACTGGTTTGGAGGTGGTGCGGACCTCAATCCCATGTATGAAAACGATCAAGATACACAAACATTTCATGCCGCATATAAAATGGCCTGTGATAAATATAATCCTGAATATTATCCTAAATTTAAAAAATTCTGTGATGAGTATTTTTATATAAAACACAGAAATAAATCACGAGGAGTTGGCGGAATATTTTACGATAATCTGAACTCAGGCAGCTGGGAAGAAGATTTTGCATTTACTAAAGATGTAGGTAAGGCTTTTTTGGATGTTTATCCTAAAATTGTACGTAATCATATGTTTGAGGCATGGACCAGTGATCAGCGTGAACATCAGCTGGTTAAAAGAGGGCACTATACAGAGTTTAATCTCATATATGATAGAGGTACAAAATTTGGTTTAATGACGGGGGGTAATACAGAAGCAATACTGATGAGTTTGCCACCTGAGGCTAAATGGCCATAGCTTCTAAATTTTCAAATCACTTTCGCTAGACTCATCTTTCTTGGCTTTGTTATCATTTATTTGCGGCATTACATCTGAAAGATCGTATGTTTCTTGCTCGTTGCCATTTAGATCAATTATAGTTCTCATCTCGTTGTTAATTTTTCTCACTTCTTCTTTTAAGTCTGAGATTTCATCAATGTCGGTTAATGATGAGGTAAAATCACGCGCTATATTTTTAATTTTAGCAATTGATTTTTTAACAGTTAATATTACTTTTGGCAGATCTTTGGGCCCTATAACCAATAGTCCGACAGCAGCTACCAATAGAAGCTCTGAGAAGGATAAATCAAACATATACTTGTTTACTATTTAAGATATTGATAAACTAACTATTTATATGAATATAAAATGTAATAATGTGTTGTCAATCGATAAAGATATGTTGGACATCAAGTAGAATTTGTTTTAAATATTGCACTGAATTTATAAGCGGACTATTGATAAATGAAAAAGAAACAGAATCAAAACAGCTGGAAGCCTAACACTAAGTTAGTCAGAGGGGGCACCATTAGGTCTAACTTCGGTGAAACAAGTGAAGCCATTTTTCTAAATTCAGGTTTTTGTTATGAAACAGCTGAGGTGGCCGAAAGTCGTTTTAATGGCGAGGCTCCCGGATTCGTATATTCAAGATACTGCAACCCAACATTAGCAATGCTAGAGGAAAGATTGGCACTGGTAGAAGGCGCCGAAGCTTGTTGTGTTGTAGCCAGCGGTATGGCTGCGGTATTTGCGGCTTTTGCGAGTCAGATAAGACCAGGCGAACATGTTATTTGCAGTAAGGTATTATTTGGATCTTGCTATTATATAGCAACAGAAATACTACCGCGTCTAGGAGTTGAGGTTACTTTGGTAGATGGTAAAAAACATTCTGAATGGGAAGCTGCTTTCAAACCAAATACTAAATATGTATTTATTGAATCACCTTCAAATCCAAATCTTGAGTTAGTAGACATAGCTGCCGTGGCCAGTTTATGCAAAAAACACGGGGCGTTTTTTATAGTCGATAATGTGTTTGCCTCTCCTTTGTTGCAGCATCCGCTAACACTAGGTGCTGATTGTGTAATATACTCAACTACTAAACATATAGATGGTCAGGGGCGTTGTTTGGGCGGAGCTATTCTGGGCAGCAAGCAATTTATTGAAGAAGTTGTTACTCCTTTTCATAGGCATACTGGTCCTGCAATGAGTCCATTTAATGCGTGGGTTTTTTTAAAAGGGCTTGAGACTATGGAGTTACGTATGCAGCGTCATTGTGACAATGCGGAAAAAGTAGCTCAATTCTTGGAATCTAGTAATAAAATTGAACGTGTTATATATCCTGGACTTAAGTCGCATCCGCAATATGATTTAGCGCAAAAACAAATGGATAGAGGTGGTAATTTAATTGCCTTTGAGGTTGTAGGTGGTAAAAAAGCAGCTTTTGCTTTTATGAACAAACTTAAGATTGTGGATATCTCAAATAATTTGGGTGATGCTAAAACACTTATAACTCATCCTGCTTCTACAACACATTCAAATATTGATCCTGACGAGCAGCAAAAGCTTGATATTACTCAAGGTATGTTGCGTATTTCTGTAGGTCTGGAAGACGCAGATGATTTGGTGCAGGATATAAGGCAAGCTCTTTCATAAGAAAAATTAGCTATATTATTATGAACATAACAAATGATAGTAGTTTTTGTTTGTAACTTATTACCTTACTTCTCTTATTCTGTCCTTAGGAAAAATAATAGTAATTATTGTACCGTGGTCGGGTTTGGATTCAATAATAAACTCACAGTTGTGTAAATCTGACAAATGCTTGGCCAATGGAAGTCCTAGACCTGATGCTTCAAATTTCCCTGAATGTTTGTTCTTTACCTTGCCCCATTTTTGTAATCCTGTTTTAACTTGTTCTTTGTTCATACCAAAGCCTTGATCGGTAACAATTAGCGCAATTTTATCCTCACGCCTTATTGCCGAAATTGTAATCATAGTATTCTCCGCGCTATATTTAACGCTGTTGCTGATAAGGTTGATCAGTATTTGCCTGATACGACGAGGATCTGCATATAGTTGTGGTATGCCGCCTTCAATGTGAGTTTTGATAAGAATATTAGACTTGTTAGCTCGGCTTAGATTTAATTTTATGGCACGGTTTATAATATTCTCAATATCAATAAACTCTTCCTCGTCAAGTGTGAATTGTCCTGATTCAGATTTGTTAATATCTAGTAAATCTTCAATAAATTCTAGTAGTTCATGCCCTGACTGCTCAATATCTACAGCATATTCTATATATTTATCAATATTTTCGCCAAAGATTTTGTTTCTTATAGCTTCAGACATGCCGATAATAGCATTCAGCGGCGAGCGAAGTTCGTGAGCGGTAGAAGATAAGAAGTCTG
>JBIKME010000113.1:0-4498 GCA_044359415.1 Rickettsiales bacterium
ATCAAAACGCTTATATAAAAATAGTAGTTACAAGCATTCTTAATGTACAAGGATATTGTTTTTATAGGCAATAAACCTTAGTTAACAAATTGCGTATTTCCTGTTGTAGAAGGTGGAAAATGTAGGTCTCTGTTAACAAATACATTTATCAACTCTCCTTGCTGTACTATAATTATAGGCCTATCATCAAGCATGCTTCCAGCTATTTTGCCAGCAATCGATCCTAAGTCTTCTACTCCTGATAAAACGGCGGCATCAGTTGCTGTTCCCGATGAAGTTGACGTTGTACTACCATCGGTATTGGTGGTGGTAGATGTAGTGGTTTGTTGTGTATCTGTAATTTTATCAACCAGTATTGAGCCGCCGATTGTAACAGCGCTTAATAAAATTGAATTAGAAATAATATCAAAATATCTATTATCTACAAAGCCTGTTACTCCAGAGCGTCCCATTTGATCCGTACCTGGAGACTCAATAGCAATATCAACTCCGTCAGGGCGAATTGCTCTCTTCCAGGTAATAAGAACCCTTTCTTGTCCTACGGCTGTTGCAGCAGAATATTGACCGATTAATCTAGTGCCTTTTGGTAATAATATATTTCTACCAGACTCAGCGTAAACATCTCTGCTGATTATGGCTCTTATCATTCCTTCTAAGGAAGTATTAATCGCTGTCTCTAGTACGGCATTAATAGTTTTACCTTGAGCTATAAGATAGTCGGTATCACCAATATTGGTAGCTGTTGCTTTTTCGGCACTAGTAGAGGCTGTATCTCCTGATACAAGCCCTCCATTTGAATCGACCGCTTGTGTTGGTACCCCACCACCGTTTGTTACAACCATAGGCTGCTTCCTTTTTGTGGCCTTTATAACAGCCAGTTGTTCGGGAGTAGGTGCAACAAATTGTAGGCCTTTTTTATCACCTTTATCTACTAATATTAAATCAGCTTTTGGCTTTTCTTCGATAAAAGGCGGGGGAGCTAGTTTATCATCCTCAGTGGATTTTGTATTTAATTTACTGGCCGTGACAACCTTGTTTTTTATTGTAGTTTCTGCCGGTGGTGTAAAGACGGATGGGTCAAAAGGCAGGTCTTCAATTTGTTCAACTGCTTTATTTTCTATTTTAGGAACCTCAGGGATTCCTGTAGGTAAAGGTGCGGATTCAATTTTATCAAAAATAGGCAAGTCAGGAGCCTCTATTTGTGTTTCGATAAAAGGACGTTCATCAACCGGTGGTGTTGGCTCAGTAGCATTTTCTTCCGGTTGTGATTCTACTATTTTCTCAATTTTCTTTTTTTCAACTTCATCAGGGGATTTTTTAAAAACTACATTATATAAAAATACAACCGCTACAATTGCAAATATAATTAATATTAATATGTTCTTTCTAGGCGTAGAAGCTAGCTGACTTTTACTATCCTCTATTTCAATTTCTTCGTCATCAAAAGGATCTTCCGATTCAAATTGTTGAATATCCTGATCGATTTCATCATCAAGTATGTATTTTTTATCCATATTAGTTTACCTAACTTTCATTAAAAACAAAAACTACTTCCTCATTTAATCTTAAAGCTAACTTTCTTGCTATTTGTTTAATAACAATATATTCTCCCTCTCTGGAATACATCACTCTATTTTCTTTCCCCGACTCATCTATTGTAAACAAATGCGGCAAAGTTGAGTTGTTATTTATAAATTTTAAGAATGTATACTTGCCATCATCAAAAACTTTTATAGGTGATATTGTCTCAGGTCCGCTGAGAGTATAATTAAAATTGAACTTGTCTTTTGAACTTTTTGTTTTGGGTATGAATTTTTCTGTGCTTATGGAAGGAAGAGGTTCATCTAAGCTTGTTTCAGGATAGAAAAAGCGAACTACATATACTAACTCATCATCCAGGCTCTCGTCAGGGTATTTTGACTCGATTTCTATTTGATAGGTGCGCTTATCCGTAATAACAGTCATGTTTGTATGTGCCGCACCTTCAAGTGCCTTTAGAAAGATTCTGCGGCCTACAGGAGTTATTTTCCAAGAATAAGAATTACCGACTGAAATTGTCTCTATTTCTTCGTTTTCAGCAAACTCTATACTGGATTGGTAGCCATATTGTATTGTTACACGAAAAACCTCGTTTTCATTATAAACAAAAGTTTTTATTCTGCTGTCTGTAGTTATCGGTAAAGCTGCCTCAGCTTGTGCAAAAAATACAATACAAGCAAATACCGAAGCTATCGATAGAACAATTTTTTTATATGATCTCATCATCAACTGTATATCCTATTACTTGAAAATTAAGCGGGTTAATCTCTCTATCTACCGATGTAAGTTTTAAATCGCCGATATCGAAATTTATTGTTGCAATTAAATGTTTAACAGTGGAGTTACTTCTTGAGTTTTGGTCAGTTGTTGTAAAGCGGACCTGTATAGTCTTTCCTTTTATTTCATCAGTTGTTTTAAGGAATGAGGTGGATTTTATTTTTATTGTTCGTATGTTTGATTTACCAAGTTTGGTAGGATTGCGAGGATTTTCTGAAGATATAAATTTTCTATATTCGGAATATACCGAGCTACTTGATAACAATCTAACCACGTTAGTATAATTATGATCAAAGCTTGCCGGGTTATATCCCTCCCTAGCATTGATGTATTTCATAATAAAATAATGTGTAATAGCCTCATCCTGAAGTATTTTATCTTTAAGTAGCGGGCGAACAACGTTGGTAATCCCTGTTTTCTTCTCAATTTCAATTACGAAAGGTTCTATGTTTTTAGAAGATGTTACTTTTATTACCGCTAGAGTTGAGAATATGACACCAGCTAAAGATAAGATTATTAAAATTATTAGAAAGTTTCTTTGAATAATAATAGTTTGATACCTATCCTCATACCAGTTTTTTTTGGTACTTATTGAATCATCTGATTGTTTTTTGTTAAAAAATTTTTTCATAACGACAAATCTGTGCCAATCGACTTTTAATAATTTGCAAAACAGCTTAAGTACAAATCTTACAGCATTTTCAAAAAATTAGCAACATGTTACCTGTTTTAATAATGTTAATATTTATAACCATCAATAATTTCCAGTATAATTTCCACTATAAAGATCTTAATAATTAATCATATCACTTTTTGCCTCAACATCAGTAAGTTTTTTATAGTTTTTTGGATTTTTAAGTTGATAGTGCCACCATTCATTAGGGTTATGCTCCCAATTAGATCTGGTCATTATATCTAGTAAAGTAAGCCGGTTTTCTTGGGCTTTTTTAGATATATCGGTATTTCCATGATAAGATTTTTCTGTAAAATCATCAAATGCGGTACCCATGTCCAATTCCTTATTATCAGAATCCACTAATGTTATATCCAAAGCTATTCCTCTGCAGTGAGGTGTATTACCATTATCAGGGTTTGATACAAATTTTGGATTGGGAAATTTATTCCATAATGCCTGTTGTGCTTCAAGCGGACGGAATGCATCATATATTTTTATTTTTAAATTAATTTCTTTGGCTAGCAGAATGCTTTCTAATAAGCATTCTGCTGCGTTTTTATGTAAAAAACAATTGGCTTTGCTATATAAAGCCTTTCCCGTTACGTTACTATCTGTTGCATAGATTATGTCAAATATAACATCGAATTGCGGATTTTTAATTGATACTAGTTCCATTTTACTTCTTATTTATTGGTTAATAACAATGATAATAACAGTTATGTTGAAAATGATTACTATATAATATATAGGAAGTATATTTTTTATTATCAATTATAATCTTTATGAAAATTTTATCGGTAGATACTGCTCATGGTTCTTGTTCGGTTGCTTTGATGATAGATGGTACTGTCGTCACACACGTCCACGACACCCAGATATCAAAGCAAGCGGAAATGTTATTTTCCATAATTGAAGGAATATTATCCGAATCCGATATAGGTTATAAAGATTTAGACTTATTATCTGTGAATACCGGACCTGGATCTTTTACCGGAATTAGGCTTGGTGTGGCGGCAATTAAAGGAATTAGCCTAGTAACTGATATTCCGATAATAGCGGTAACAAGTTTGCAGGCCATAGCTGGGGTTTCTATTGGAAAAGATGGTGATATTTTAGCTGTGCTGGATGCAAAAAGAAATCAGGTTTACTGTCAGCTATTTGACAATAGTTTAAATGAATTGTCAGATCCTTCTATGTTGGACTATCATGAGATACAAAACCTTAACTTTAGGGGTAAAACTTATATTCTGGGCAATGGAGCTAATTTAGTTGAAAAAAACTTACTAAAGGCTGGTGTTGATATCACAATAATGGATTTTTCTTTTACCTCAAATGCGGTATTAGTGGCTAATTTGGCTAATATAAAATTCACGTCTACACACTTAATGAACAATAGCTTATCTCCTCTTTATATAAGATCTCCTGATGCAAAAAAGTCTATAAAAAGCTGATATAAAACTAAACTGCTTCAAAATACAACTCAGATGGAGTTTTATATCCTAAAGC
>JBIKME010000130.1:0-3895 GCA_044359415.1 Rickettsiales bacterium
GAAGTGGTGTTAATGGATTATGTGGAATGGAAAATAAAATTCACCTAAATAATATAACCATAATAAGGCCGCTGCTTTCTATTAATAAATATAAATTAACGCAATATTTAAAAGAAAATAATGTAAATTGGGTTGAAGATCCGTCTAACAAAGATGATAAATATTTACGCTCAAAAATTAGAAAATTTATCCAATCAGAACAAGAAGTTGATTTACTTGTAGATCGTCTTGCAAAAACAGCAGAAAACATGCAGCGCAGTAGATTATATATAGAAGATAAAATCAGCGAAGAAATGCAACTTGTAACATCCTTTAGGCCCGAGGGTTATTGCGTGGTTAATATAAAGGAGTTTAGAAAACTGCATACGGAATCCGCTTATCGGATATTAAGTGCATTGTTAAAAGCAATCGGCGGAAAATATTATAAGACTCGCTTTGAAAAGTTAGATAACTTATATATAAATATTATGCAAAATAACAAAGTAACTCCAGTTACTCTTGCAGGCTGCCAAATATACACCTCCGGAAAGAAAAACGAATCTGAGAATCTAATTATAATAAGAGAAATAGCAGATATTACGGATAAACAACCTATTGTAGCCGATAATGAATCGGTTATTTGGGATAACCGATTTTATTGCACCCTAGATAACCAAAACGGAGAGTTTTATATATCTTCTATTGGTAAAGAAGGATTAAAAAATATATTATCACAAACAAAAGATATTTTAAAAAATGCAAATCTGAGCAAAAAAATAATATATGGATTACCTGCGTTACACAACTTCCAAAGGATAATTGCCGCCCCTCACATTAACTATTATGAAAATGACAGCTTAAAGGCTAATTTTAAAGTTGAATTAACTTTAAAATTTTAACTTTATCTCAATCTGTTTTTTCTGTACTAATACGGCTGCATTGTTTATTGTGTAATTGTTTATTGTGTAATTAAAATTATTACTTGAATAAGGTTTGATATGGGCAAAGGGAAGAATTTTGTATTTTGGTTAGTAATATTATTTATTCTGATATTATCTCAAAATTTTATTAGCGGCAGTAATATCGGCACCTCTGAAAATATAGCATTTTCAGAATTTCTTAGTGCCGTTGAATCGGGGCAAGTAAAAGAGGTTAGTATCAGAGGCGCCAATATATCCGGTAAGTATAATAATGATTCTACATTTTCAACATACAGAGTAGAATATCCAGAGCTTGTGAATATGTTGAAAAGTCAGAATGTACGTATAGACGCAGAGCCTACGGAAACAGCAATGGGTTCAATAGTAAGTATATTATTATCATGGTTTCCAGTCTTATTATTGATCGGCGTATGGATATTTTTCATGCGTCAAATGCAAGGCGGCGGTAAAGGCGGTGGTGCAATGGGCTTTGGCCGATCAAAAGCTAAACTTACAAACGACAAAGGTAAGAAAGTAACCTTCGATGACGTTGCCGGTATTGAAGAAGCAAAAGAGGAATTACACGAGATTGTTGATTTTTTAAAGTCTCCCGATAAGTTCAGCTCTTTAGGTGGTAAAATTCCAAAAGGATGTTTGTTAGTAGGCTCGCCCGGAACCGGTAAAACTTTACTAGCCAAAGCAATTGCCGGTGAAGCAGGAGTACCATTTTTTACAATTTCCGGATCCGATTTTGTTGAAATGTTTGTAGGTGTGGGTGCAAGCCGCGTAAGAGATTTATTTGAGCAAGGTAAAAAGAATGCTCCTTGCTTAATATTTATTGACGAAATTGACGCAGTTGGTCGCCATCGCGGAGCAGGTCTTGGTGGCGGAAACGATGAAAGAGAACAAACACTTAACCAGCTACTTGTAGAAATGGATGGTTTTGAAGAAAATGAGGGAGTAATTATAATTGCCGCCACCAACAGACCAGATGTTTTAGATCCGGCATTACTTCGCCCTGGTCGTTTTGACAGGCAGATCGTAGTTTCTCCGCCTGATATTTTAGGAAGAGAGCAGATATTAAACGTGCATTTAAAAAACATACCGGTAGCTCCTGATGTAAATCCGCATACGATAGCAAGAGGTACACCGGGTTTTACAGGAGCTGATTTAGCTAATTTAGTAAATGAGGCGGCTTTATTATCGGCACGTAAGAACCGTAAAGTTGTCACTATGTCTGAACTCGAGGAGGCTAAAGACAAGGTAATGATGGGTGCTGAACGAAAAAGCATGGTAATCGGCGAAGAAGAACGAAAATTAACCGCTTTTCACGAAGCTGGACATGCTTTGGTGGCTTTGTACTGCTCAAAATCAGATCCTATACACAAAGCTACTATCATACCAAGAGGGCGCGCGTTAGGTATGGTTATGCGTTTACCTTTAAAAGATCAGTTATCTTTAACTCGTGGTAAAGCTAAAGCGGATCTTGCGGTGGCGATGGGAGGAAGGGTTGCTGAAGAAATGATATTTGGTTATGATATGGTAACATCAGGTGCTTCATCAGATATCAGGATGGCTACCAATTTGGCCAGAAATATGGTTACTGAATGGGGAATGAGCGACAAAATAGGACCAATATTTCATTCGGCAAATCAAGAAGAGGTATTTTTAGGTCACTCGGTATCTCAACAAAAAAACATGTCTGAGGATACGGCTAATTTAATTGATTCCGAGGTTAAGTCACTCGTTAACGAAGGTTATGCCAGAGCTCAAGAAATACTTAAAAACAATAAAGATCAACTGGAAATATTAGCTGCGGCATTATTAGAGCACGAGACTTTAACAGGAGATGAGATTAATGATGTTTTAAAAGGTAATAAAATTATTAAAGAAAAAAACATTATTAACAAAACTGTAAAAAGATCTTCTGTTCCACTAACGGTTATCGACAAGCCTATCCAAGACGAAGAAATAAAAGAAACACACAAGGAGAGCGGCTCTAAAGTTAAGAAGCCCAATAAAAAGGCTGCTAAACCTAAAAAAGGAACTGCTGTAGAAGGAGCTTAATTCATATGAAATATGTTGTATTAATATTTTTATCATTTCTTATTCAAAATACATATGCAGAGGAGTATGAGGATCGGCGTACTTTGGATAGATTGAATAATATGGAAAAAAATCTAAATATATTACAACAGGAATTTTATAGACAGGATATCTCCAGTTTAGGTAAAAGCAGCGGGAATGCAAAGGGTTCTCCTAAACTTGAGGTTAAAATTAATGCATTAGAGGAGCAAATTCGTTATCTAACTGGAAAAGTTGAAGAAAAGGACTTTTTAATTAATAATTTATCCAAAAAACTTGATAGTTTAATTAACGATATGAACGTACGCTTTGCCGAAATAGAAAAAAAACATGATAATAAATTAGCTGTAAATGACAACAATACTAATGAATTAAATAAACAGGAATTAAATAAACAGGAATTAGGATCAGCACCTATTGAACTGGGAACTAATTTAGAAAAAACACCTGATTCAATAGATACGGCAAATGACTATGAAAAGGCTTTTGAGTATATGCGTCAGTCTAATTATCAGCAAGCCGATACTTATTTTCGGAAGTTTATTGAGAATAATAAAAACAGTGATCTTATAGGTAATGCTTATTTTTGGATAGGACAAATGTTTTTCTTACAAAATAATTACGAACAATCTGCTGTAAATTTTTTAAAAGGCTATCAGCATAACCCTAAAGGTAATAAAGCATCTTATAATTTAATGAAGCTTGGTATGTCTTTAAACAAGTTAAATAAAAAGCAGGAAGCCTGTACCACTTATGCTAAAGTTACAAAAGAATTTCCAAACGCAGAAGGTAATATAAAGGATCAAATAAAGGCTGAGCAAACTAGTTTAGGCTGCTCATAATTTATTTTACGAGGCTGTATATTGTTTTGTGTAGTTGCAAGCTGTAATAATTATTATAATCAGTATATA
>JBIKME010000128.1:0-3980 GCA_044359415.1 Rickettsiales bacterium
AAGAGGATTTTTAAATAAATCACGGTTATTGGCAACTAAATATGATTCCAAAGAATGATTTACAGCCGCATTATGCATGGACATAATCATATCTTGATCGCCTTCATAGGCATAAATTGTTTTTTTCAGAACCGCCAATGGAAAACTATAAGTTCCGCACCCTGAATATAAATCTGCAATTTTTTTACAATCAGTCGAATTATTTATAATAAATTCCGTTATTGCCTGCTGACCTTCATAAGTTGCCTGCATGAATGATCCTGCCGGCAACTTAATTTTAATATCTGTCAATGTGGTGTAAATATCTGATCCAAAAAAAGTAACATAGTTTTTCTTACTGCTATCAACTACATAACTAAAACGCGTGATGTCATTTTGTTTTGCAAAACTGATAAGAACAGCTTTATCATCATCCTTAATATCCTCAGTACATTGAATAGTGGCATCCAAACCATTATCAGCTATAGAAAAGCCGATTGATTTAATCTTGCGTAGGTTTTTTAGATTTTTTAAACAATCTTTAAGTAACGGTAAAATATTTACCAAACGATCACTAGTTACAGGACATTGATTAATATCTACAACATCATAGCTATTAGCTGAGAAAAAACCTATCTTTACATTATTTTGTTCTAACTTAATTTGATACTCCAGACGCCTACGCTTCTTTTGACCAATCTTCACAATTGGTAAAACAACAGCAGGATCCACAGCTAAATATTGTATTATCTTATCAAGTATACCTTGTTTGAATTGATAATAAGCTTCGTCATTTAAATGCTGTAAATCACAACCTCCACAATGAGTAAAATGCTTACATACAGGATTTGTTCTGTTTTCCGAAGGAGTAATAACCTCTATTAATTTTGCCCTGTAATGCTCTTTTTCTTTAGCTACTATTTGCGCCTTTACAGTTTCACCGCTACAAGTAAAAGGTACGTATACCAATTGATTTTTATATTTTGCTACGCCATCGGCCTTATCTTTTATATAATCTATATATAATTTCACTTCATCTGCCATCAGCTTGCTATACAAAAATTATAAAATTGTTTATATAAGCATAATGAATATTAGCAGCCACTACAACACTATTATTATTGGAGCCGGAGCAGCAGGACTTATGTGCGCGGCAGAAGCTGGCAAAAATGGTAATAAAGTTCTTCTGGTTGATCATAATAGCTTTGTAGGCAGAAAAATTAAAATATCAGGTGGAGGCAGATGCAATTTTACCAACCTCCACACATCTTCAGATAACTTTTTATCGAAAAACCCTTATTTTTGTATATCCGCTCTAAAACGTTATACACCAAATGATTTTGTTAATTTAGTTAAGAAGTATAATATATCATATCACGAAAAAACATTAGGGCAGTTATTCTGCGATGGTTCATCTGAACAAATTATCGACATGCTTATATCTGAATGCAGATTAGCTAACGTTGATTTGCGATTAAACTCCAAAGTATTAGGCGTCGAAAAAAATCTCGATGGTTTTATAGTGTTAATTGCAGATCAGTATTTTCAAACAAAATCCCTAGTCATTGCCACCGGTGGTTTATCAATTCCTAAAATAGGCGCAACAAACTTTGGTTACAAAATAGCGCAACAGTTTGGTATAAATATTATTCCTACACGCGCCGCTCTAGTTCCTTTTACACTAGATAGTAAAACGATAGAAAAACTGCGAACTTTATCAGGAGTTGCCGCTTACGTTACTACTTCATGTAACGGAAAATCCTTTCAGGAAGCTTTATTATTTACACATAGAGGTATAAGCGGTCCGGCTATATTGCAAATTTCATCTTATTGGCAAGAATCAGATATCGTGCATATTGACCTTGCTCCGCAGAAGGATATAATCCATGATCTAATGAATTTAAGAACAACAAATCCCAAACAGGCTGTAAAAACCTATCTTTGTAATATAGTAGCTAAAAGTCTGGCTAACTATATTTGCGATCAATATGGATATATCACTAAAATTGCAGACCTATCGAATAAAGATATAGACAACATATCCTCTAATATTCATAACTGGCAAATAATTCCAAGCGGAACAGAAGGATATAGAACAGCAGAAGTTACTATAGGCGGAATAGATACCAATGAAATTTCAGCAAAAACATTTGAGTCAAAAAAGGTTAAAGGCCTCTATTTTATAGGAGAAGTTGTAGATGTAACCGGCCATCTTGGGGGCTTTAACTTCCAATGGGCATGGTCATCAGCCGTAGCTGCAGGAAGATCATTATAGATTATCTTAAAAAAGATTAATTATTATACAATCTATAAATGATCATCTTCATCAATACAGAATGCCTCATCATACAAGTTGATGAGCTCATCATCTAGCTGTACATTCTCCTCACTTTCAGTTTTTCTAACAAATGATATTCTTCTAATAATCTTTTTATTTACCGGCTGATCTAATGCCACTGCTATTTTTTCAATAATGGGCAAAGGGACAAAATCATGGCCTGTTTCATATTTTAGAATTTGTTGTTCATTTTTATTAATCTTACGACCGAGTTCGCGCCTACTTAAATTTTTTAACAATCTAAGTTTTTCAATATTCCTGCCTAAAGCTAAATCTGACTTTTTAATGCTTCTTTTATTACTCATTACTTTTATTTTTATTTAATTTTGATAAAATTTGCGTAGTTCGCTTAGTAATATCATTTCGTAATCTGTTTTCCGGCACGGATTGCAGCCATACATATCCCGGACCTTTTAAGACTTCAGTAAGCTTATATTCTCCCATTGTGCTACGATCAACTTTTTTATTTACTTTTAACTCTACAGAACTTTCCCTGGCAACAGTTGCCCCTTGATTTAAATATAAGATCTGTCCTGCTGCGAGCTTTTTTTGCAAAACATTTCCACTTACAAAAAATGCTACTAGCCCCTTACCGGCTATCTTTTCCATTTCCAAGCCACCAAATATTACACCTGCGCCTTTTTCCGATCTATTGGCAAAATCTAAATATACATCTTTACCTCCGCATAAAAAAGCTGCTTTTTTACATAAAAAACTACCGCCTAATTTACTGATATTCAAAACAACTATTTTACCGTTTACAGATGGAGAAAATGCTAACTTTCTAGGTGAATTGCTTTTGTTTGTATAACTACTTAAGAAAAACCTTCTGCCACTTAAAGTGGCTGCACCAAAATTCATAAATTTACCGACAAAACCTTTAGCCGGATTTGTGTCGGCATTTATTTTAAGAGCAGATTCAATGCCCTTATCATAATATAACATATTTTTTTCATCACCAACGATAGAATCACCAGGTCGCAAAACCAGCTCTATATACTGAGAATCCACTCCGCATATTTTGTAAATCAACCCCTCCCCATCGATATAGCTGTTTTTGTCTTTAGATTCAGACGAAGCTTGATTTGATAGCGCAGAAACTTCTAATTCTTTGTTCAAACCAGATATAGAAGATTTATTATTCATAAATTCATTATTTTTAAAATCATTTTCCATCCATACCCCCTGGTAAAATCTTATATAGAATTATCCTATTATAAACAGAATCATATTGTAACCTATAATTTATAGTTTTTTATTTTTTATTATAACTTTAGATAAGACTTTTATAATCACATAGCTATTTTCAATAGACTATAGTGGTAACGGTATCCTTAGATTTTATGTTAAAAACACAAAATAAAGTTACAAAATATCAATTTGTATTTTGATGTTGTTATTTATCCAAAAAAAAACATATATCTATGATATCTTAGAAATAATAGCCTTCTTTATTGAGTCTATATCATTTGGTAGGATTTCATATTTTTCATCTTTTGCCATAAGAGTAGCTAAATGCCATGGCAACTCAGACTCAGGCACATTGGCATTTTTCATTGCCTGAGAGAATTTAGCAGGATGAGCCGTTGATAAAATGATAATCAGATCGTTTTTTGCGCACTGCCTTGCCGCTTTAACACCGGTGGCAGTATGCGGATCAATT
>JBIKME010000004.1:0-15703 GCA_044359415.1 Rickettsiales bacterium
ATAGAAGAGCAGGTTGATGAAGCAACCGGTATAGCCAGTAAGAAAATTTCTGATTGGAAACAACGTTCAGGTGGTGCTGATTTGAGACCTAGAATTACTTTACGTGATGAAAAGGGAGAGTTAATTACTCTTGCTAACGGACTGGAAGCTAGATATTTCTTACCTATAGATGCGATTATGACTGTTAAAGATGGTGAATTTGTTCATGCTGGTGATATTCTTGCCCGTATACCAAAAGAATCCTCTAAAACTCGTGACATTACTGGTGGATTACCGCGTGTTGCTGAATTATTTGAAGCGCGTAAGCCAAAAGATCACGCTGTAATCTGTGATCTAGATGGTGTGATTGAGTTTGGTAAAGATTATAAATCTAAGAGAAGGATTATAATAAAACCAAAAGATGAATCATTAAATCCTATTGAATATTTTATTCCAAAAGGTAAGCATATCACAGTTAATGAAGGTGACTTTGTACAAAAGGGTGATATGATTATGGACGGTAATCCTGTTCCTCACGATATATTACGAGTTATGGGTGTTGAAGCCCTTGCGGAATATATGGTAAAAGAAGTTCAGTCGGTTTATCGTCTACAGGGTGTAAAAATTGATGATAAGCACATAGAAGTTGTGATACGTCAGATGTTACAAAAAATGGAAATTGTTGATTCTGGTGAAACTACTTACCTAGAAGGTGAGAATGTTAACAGAGAGGAATTAGCTGAAATAAATGAAAAAGCTAATAGGGAAGGCTATAAACCAGCTGTGGCAATACCTGTTCTACAAGGTATAACAAAAGCTAGTTTGCAAACTCATTCATTTATTTCTGCAGCTTCGTTCCAGGAAACAACCAGGGTTCTTACCGAAGCATCTGTGGCAGGTAAAATTGATAAATTACGTGGCTTAAAAGAAAACGTCATTGTCGGTAGATTAATTCCAGCCGGAACTGGTTTTTATATGGATAAAGTTCAAAAAATTGCTAAAAAGCGTGATTATGAGATTGATCTGTCTAATAAGGCCAAAGCAATAGCTGCTGATTTGGTATATGACTATAGCTTTGATAAAGCTGAAGATGATTTGTCCTTGCAGCAAGAGGAGTCTACTAACTCAGGAGCCTCCGCAGCATAATAATAACTTGATTTATTTTGAGAGTAAAAAGGCACCTATCAGGTGCCTTTTTACTTAATAACTTACATCAATAGTTAACCACTCTGGCTTTAGGCAGGAAATATTGCGCATAGCTTCTTTTAGATCTTCTTTTGTATTAAACAAAGCAAAACAAGATGAGCCGCTACCTGTCATTCTAGATAATAAACATCCTCTTTGTTCGCCTAATAAATCCAGTATTTCTTTGATAACTGGCAATAGCTTAATTGCATTTGTTTCTAAGCTGTTTTTACAAATAATAAGTGATTCTATAAAATTTGAATTATCAATTTTAACGCCGGTTTTTTGCAAATCTATCGGGGAGAAAGTAAAAACCTCGACGGTAGATAAAATTTTATTAGGATTAATAAGTAAGATATTCAAATCAGGAATAGCTACTTCATTAACAACCTCTCCAACAGAAGATACAATAGAGGGTTTACTGATTAAGCAATAAGGCACATCTGATCCGAGTCTAAGCCCTATTTGGGATAATTTCTTTATGTCAAAATTGATGTTCCAGAATTTATTTAATAAAATTAATGTCGCAGCCGCATCGGCTGAACCACCTGCTAATCCTGCACCCACAGGGATATTTTTCCTAATATGAATTTTTGCTTCAGGATTCTTTATGCCGGCTTCCTGTGCAAGGGCATTTGCTGCCTGTAGGGCTATGTTATTATGTATAGGGCCTGTAACATGAGCATAGGGCCCGGATGTTGCTAATTCTAGTATATTAGAAGCGGTAATATCTACATCGTCATGTAAGTTAATCGGAATAATGAGGCTTTCTAAAGTATGGTAACCGTTATCAAGTTTTCCAGTTACATGTAAAAATAAGTTTATTTTAGCGGGAATTAACATAATAAAAATTATTTAATACTAAGATTTATTTCCCAGCCCATCAAGGCCGTTTTCTATCTTGTTGTTAACATCTATTACAGACAGATCCTTTCGCGCGTCATATTTTAAAGCCCTTTTCCATTGGAAAATAGCTTCATTATGCCTGCCTTGTTTCCAATAGGTGTCACCTAAGTGATCATTAATCACTGAGTCATAAGGAGTAATTTCTGCGGCTTTCTCCAAATATTCAGCAGCCATATCGTAATTCTGGCTTTTAAAAAATATCCATCCCATACTGTCTATAATCTGCGGATCATTAGGACGAGCTTTAACTGCGGCAACAACCATTTGAGTAGCTTCTTCCAGATTTTTATTTCTATCGATCCAGCTGTAACCTAAATAATTTAAAAGATCTGGTTGCTGTGGTTCTAGTTTTAATGCGTGAAGCAGATCTTTTTCTGCCAGGTTCCAATTATTTATGCGCTCAAAGCAAATTCCGCGCGCAAAGTAAATAGACCAGTCATTAATACTTTTTTCATCACTGTTTTCCAGCACTTTGCTGTATAAAACGGAAGCTTTTTCAAATTGAAGATCCTTTCTGTAAAGATCTGCTAGAGTTAAAACTGCAAAGTTAGTTGATTTTATATTACTCTTATCTATTACATATGTTAAGTGATCATAAGCACTCTGCTTATCGCCACGATCATAAAGATTGTGAGCGACTAAAACTCTGCTTTTTAAATAAAAATCTGAAGATGCAGGAATTGTCTGGTATATTTCAACAGCTTTTAAATAATTATTACTATTTTCATAAGTGGATGCCAAAATCATTTTCATTTCATCATTTGTCGGCTGGAGATACAAAGCTAGTTGTAGGTAAGGTAATAATTCATCATAATATCCGCTATTATACAAAACTCTTGCAGCTTCCGCTAAAACCTCAGAGAATCCTTCTTTTGCATCCGTGATAAACTTTTGATTTGTTTTTTCCCCGCCCTTAATTTTTGCAATATCGTTGTCAAAGTATTTTGAATCAGGTAAGCTATCCTGATATTTGCTATATAAAGATAATGCTGTGTCAGTCTTTTGAATTGATTCATAGAATATTCCAGATTTCTTCACAAAGTGATATGGTAATCCTTCATAGTTCAGGTTTATGTTAGATAAGTTTGCCTCTGTTTCTGGTATGTTACCTAGCATATAATGTATTAATGCGCTCTGATAATATGTAAATAAAGATGGGGTTGAATTCTTTTTTAGTTCTTCTGATAACATTAACTTAACTTCTGCCGTATTGCCCATTCCAAGTGTGGCCCAGATTTTTAAAAAAGGGTTTATCACCCTGTTTATACTTGATGATACGGTAATTTCTTCATAAGTGGATGTATCTAAATTTAAAATTCTTAGAGCCTCGCTATAATTGCGATTATTAATTGCCTTTGTGGCAATTAATAAATTAATATCTGAGTTTGCCTGTGCCATCTCGCTATATTTTTGAGCTAGGTCTGCAGATTGATCAATATTACCTAATTTTAAATTTATTTTATAACCATTTTCTACAAATACAGGATTGTTCGGAGATTCTTTAAGTGCTTGCGTGAATATTTCGGATGCGGTATCGGAGTCTTTGGTACGTGCTGCATATACACCTGATAAATAATCGCCTACATTTAAAGGGGAATAATAAGTACGGTCAATATCTTTTGCCGTATTTGCTAATGCTCTTCCATTTATGGAAGTAAAAAAAATAACTATAACAGCATAAAAATATATGTTCATACAAGAATAACCTTAATATTTTCAATCTATCATAAATAACCTTAGATTGCAATTTTTACCTGCTACCAAAAATCCGATATAGAAATAATTTTACGAAAGTTATATAATTTTACCGCTATTTTCCAAGATTTTTTTAAAGATTCTGAATAAGTTTTAGCTTGTTTTAGTTGGATTTGATCTGGCTTAGGTCGCCTTGTTACAATAACATAATAGCGGCTTCAACTAAAAAGCAAAGCTTTTTTGGCCCAGATGTGAATTTATTCCATCTTTATCAAGGGGTTAGATAGAATCCATCAATTCCTATGTCGGATCCGTGGTGCCAATGCAAATCTCTATAATTAAATATGATCAATTTTAGTTAGTTGTATAAAAATTATATAGTCCTTTACAATATAGTTATAGCTAAATATTTATAGTTATATGAAAAAGCTCACGATAATTATACCTGCTCGATATGGCTCATCTCGTTTTGAGGGAAAACCTCTTGCAATGATAGCGGGGATTTCCATGCTACAGCGTGTTGTAACTATTGCAGTTAAAGCAACTCAGCATATAAATGGTGCCGATATAGTTGTTGCAACTGAAGATGAAAGAATCAGGCAGCATGCGCTTGATATAGGCTCTAAAGTAGTGATGACTTCTGATCAATGTAGAACAGGTTCGGATAGGGCTTTGGAAGCTTGTGAAAAGCTAGACTACTCTCCTGACTATGTAATTAATTTGCAAGGTGATGCTCCTATGACTCCACCAGAGTTTGTTGAAGCAATAGCAACTGAGTTATTAAGAAATAAATCGTGCGATGTTGTAACGCCTGTTGTGCAGCTTAGTTGGCAAGCTTTAGATGATTTACGAGAAAGTAAAAAAACAACCCCCTTTAGCGGCACAACGGCTATTGTTTCAAATGGAAGTGCGTTGTGGTTTTCAAAAAATATAATTCCAGCAATACGTAAAGAGGATAAATTGCGCAGTATAGAAAAATTGTCACCAATCTTAAAACATGTTGGATTATATGGTTTTAAATATGATAGTTTAAAAAGGTTTGTTTCCCTCGAAGAGTCCACATACGAGAGCCTGGAGGGCTTAGAACAGCTTCGTATGCTTGAGGCTGGAATGAAAATAGGAATAATAAAAGTTAATTTTTCCGGCATTCCTCAAATAGGTGTTGATACTCAAGAAGATTTAATAAGGGTGGAAAAAGTAATAGAAAAATACGGGGAATTAATTTAATGACAAAATTGCTAATAGTAAGACATGGTAACACCTTTGACAAGGGAGATACCGTGCTTCGAGTAGGAAAACATACCGACTTGCCACTTTCAACTAGTGGAAAAGAGCAGGCCAAATTACTGGGAGATTATTTTGCAATAAATAAATATAAAATTGATAAGGTGTTTACTTCAAATTTAATAAGGACAAAACAAACAGCAAGTATTTTACTGGATCGTCTAAGGCAGGATGTTAAAATCACTAGCCTAGATATTTTTGATGAAATTGACTATGGTCCGGATGAGGGCAAAACAGAGGAAGATGTTATCAGAAGAGTTGGAACTAAAGCTCTGTCGGATTGGGATGAGATTGCTAAAGTTCCAGATGGCTGGATTGTCGATGTACAGAAGATAAAGAGCAACTGGCAGCAATTTGCAAATAAAGCTTCAAAAACAGAGGAGTTATTTTTGGTAATAACCAGTAATGGCGTAGCAAGATTCGCTCCGTATATATTACAAGATCCTGAGTTATTTATAACGCAAAATGATATTAAGCTATCTACCGGTTCTGTGTCTTTGCTATTACACACGGAGAGTGGATGGAGGGTTGAATATTGGAACCGTAAGCCTGGGAATTATTTATAACTACTAATATTATATATGTAATTTTTATGTCTTGGGTTGTATATATATTAAAATGTGCCGATGGTAGTTTATATACCGGGATTACTAACAACTTAGACCGAAGAGTTGCTGAACATAGTTTAGGAAGTGGCGCTAAATATACAAGAGGAAGAGGACCGTTCGGACTTGTTTATCAAGAAATATGCAAAGATAGATCCGAAGCGTCAAAAAGAGAGTCGCAAATTAAAGCTATGCCGCGCAAGCGCAAGGCTGAATTGTTGGGTTTGATTACTTGGTAAGTATTGTATAATTAACGCCTATTGTATCAGCTAAAAATCTTGTTCTTTTGTTTATCGACTCTCCATCAAGGCTGATATGGTTTTCAGATATAGACAAAACTAATTGATTATTCTTAATCTCTAATTTTGTATTCTCCAATATGCCTTTACAACTACAAGATATACTTCTGGCAAGCTTCATTGCCGAACCAACAATTTTAGCTTTTTGTTTAACTTTAGAATTTAGAAAAGGGTTTATTAAATATAAAATATTATTGTCAGTATAATTATTATAACGATAGTATAAACATGTAGCAATAAAAACCCTATCTTTATGATTTAGACCATTAAGAGAAGAATCCAATATTCGCCTAAAGGCCAGTTCACCCCTGTATTCTTTATTTTCATAACATGAAATTTCACTCAGTATACTGGCGGCAAGGCGAAGGCGCTTTCCTCTTTCGCTTTCATTTTTAAATAAGGGCGACATCCATTTTGCTAAATCATAGCCATATTCAGATGATCTTGATATGCGAGATATAATTTCTTCGCAGCCGGAGATTAAAGGGTCGTTATTTTTAAGACTGTTAGTTAACTGATCAAATAAAAAGCCCTCTCTTACACCTGAGGCGGTAAATACAATATATTTAGGTTTGCCTATAGTTATAATTTTAGAAAGTATAAGTGCCGCATAAGGCAAAAACTTTAAGCGTTTGTTAGAAATATTCTGCATTTTTAGTAAAGAGCTCTCAGGCATGTGCGAGAAAGATTTTAGCATGGGAAGAAAAGTACTGGCGGAAACTTTGTAATTATGGATTACTTTTAGCGGGTAATAGTCCTTTTCCATATGAATCTTTGCTAGGTTTCTAAATGCTCCGCCAACTGTATAAAAAGTACTTTCGTGCAAAGTTTCTTTTAAAGGAAATTTTTCTATATATTGTTCAACAAACTTATTTACATTAGTTTGGGCTGTAAGCCGCAGGGGACCGATTGGAAATGAATGCTCGTATTTGATTTCTTCGTTCTCAACCGCCAGTAATTCAAGACTTCCCCCACCTAAATCTCCTACTACTCCTCGTGCCTTTGATACTGTCGATATAACTCCAAGCCCTGCGTATCTTGCTTCTTCTTCTCCGGAAAGAATTCTAATATCAAGGCTATATGTCCTGTTTAAATAATCTACAAATTGATGACCATCACTTGCATCACGAACTGCTGCAGTTGCAAATATGTTTAAACTTTTAACAGACATGATGTGAGATAATGTTATAAACCGCTTTATGGCCCTTTCTGCAAGCTTTACCCCTTCGACGCTGAGTTTTCCGGTTATTTCTATATCTTCAGCTAGAGCACATAATACCTTCTCGTTAAATATGGCTGTTGGCGAGCGTTTTAGAGCGTCATATACTACAAGTCGCACAGAGTTTGAGCCTATGTCAATAACGGCTACCGGATTGATGTTTGTCATATTTGCTTTTTATCCTTAATAAATGGAAATAGTCTGTATATTTTTTTACGTTGTTTATTTAATTGAGCCTGAGTTAAAGATTTTCCACGTCCTGACAAGCTTGGATTGCGCATAAAATAATCATGAGCGCAAAATGCATTTGGTGTGTATTCGCATCTTATATACTTACCATCGGCTTGTAAATACCAGCTTTGTTGTCGGTCTTTTAAGTTGGCAATCATTATTTGTTCCATTATTTGCTGATGCACAGTAGGATTCTTAATGGGAACCATTATCTCAACTCTTCTGATAAGATTTCTAGGCATCCAGTCTGCGGAAGATATAAATAATTTAGATTTATCCGAAGGTAGTAAATGGCCGTCCCCAAAACAAAATATTCTGGCATGCTCAAGATATCTTCCTACAATTGATTTTACTCTGATGTTATCAGAAAAACCTTTGATTCCAGGTTTTAATCCGCAAATGCCCCGTATTACCAAGTCAATGGAAACTCCCGCCTGAGATGCAAGATAAAGAGCGTCTATGATATCAGAGGCTATAAGGGAGTTCATTTTTGCCCATATAAAAGCCGGCTTGCCATTTTTGGCATTTTCTGTTTCTGTTTCTATTAATTTTAATAAAGACCTATTCATATTAATTGGAGAGACGATTAATTTTTCAAAATGATTTGGTGATGAGTAGCCGGTTAAATAGTTAAATAAATAAGCAGCGTCATTACATAATTCGGGGTCGCATGTGAATAGTGATAAATCAGCGTAGGTCCGCGCTGTTATAGGATGATAATTTCCAGTACCGAAATGGACATAGGATTTTAAATGTTCATTTTCTCTTATTACTACTAAAGAGATCTTAGCATGAGTCTTTATATTGACAAAGCCAAATACTACTTGTGCCCCGGCCCGTTCAAGATCTTTTGCCCATCTTATGTTGGATTCTTCATCAAATCTCGCCTGCAACTCCACTACTACTGTTACTGATTTTCCTGCCTCTGCAGCCCTTATTAATGCTTTAACTACAGGAGAGTCACTGCTGGTCCTGTATAAAGTTTGTTTGATAGCTACTACATCAGGATGCGCTGCAGCCTGATTTAAAAAATTTACCACTACATCAAATGTTTCGTAAGGGTGATGAATTACTATGTCTTTGGCACTAATTGCGGCAAAATAATCATTGCTAAAGTCAGAAAATCGTTCAGGTAGTCTTTCTTTATAAGGCTTATATTTTAATTTTGGCTTACCGTATTTATAAAACTCACTGATATCGGAGAGATTTATTATTTTATCAACAGTTATTATATCTGTATCTGTTATTTCCAAACCTGATTTTATAAAATCATATAATTCCTGATTATAATAAATTTTTAATTTTAACAATATAACACTGCCGCGTCTGCGCATTTTTACAGCTGATTCAAAGTGGCTCATCAAATCCTCTGCGTCTTCTTCAATTTCGATATCGCTATCTCTTGTAATATGAGCAATACCGAAGCCGGTGATATTCTTGCCTGGAAAAAGATCATGTTGAAATAGTTTTATTAACTCTTCTAAAAGAATGTAACGCTCTTTTTTTCCTGGTATTTTTATAAAACGGTCAAGTTTACTAGGCAGGATAGTTATAGCATACTGATTAGAGTGCTTCTCATTTAGCTGTACAATTACCGCCAAACCAAGGTTAGGCAAAAAGGGAAATGGATGTGCTGTGCCAATTGCAATAGGAGATAGAGCAGGAAAGATATCTTTTAAAAAGAAGCTGTGTAATTGAGCTATGTCGTGTACATTTAGATTTTCTGCTGACTCTATGTATATGCCGGCCCTGCTTAGTTCTCCCCTTAGTGACGACCAGCACGCTTGCTGATCAGATATTAGTTGCCTTGATTTTTCTTTGACTTTTGCTAATTGTTCTGCTGCAGTTGCCCCGTCGATACTTCTTTTTTCATTATCATTACGTGTCTGATCCATCAGACCTGCTACGCGTACCATATAAAATTCATCTAGATTTGATGATGAAATAGATAAAAATTTTATCCTTTCCAGTAGGGGATTATGAATGTTACGTGCTTCTTCTAGGACACGATAATTAAACTCCAGCCACGACAGCTCTCTATTTAAGAATCTGTCGCTTGGTTTGTTAAAAAAGCCCTTTGTTATAACTTCGTGTTTTAGCAATATATGAATCCAGTTAAGAATTTTGAATTTTTATTCTACAACAGCTTATAAAATTGTGGTATTGTTTTTTGTTGGAATATAAAATAAATCGTGGCATGATTCGAGCATGAAAAAATTATACATATTAAGACATGCTAAATCTGATTATCCAAATGGGGTGGGTGATTTTGATAGGCCTTTAAATAAAAGAGGGTTTGACGCATGTTTATTGATAGGAAAATATCTAAATGATAATTTCATAAAACCAGAGGTGATTTTAAGTTCATCCTCAAAAAGGACGGAGCAAACAATCAATACTATAATATCAGCGTCGCATCTTGCTGTTAAACCCCAGTTTATTGACAAATTATATTTGGCAACAGCTGGTGAAATTTTAAAAGAAATAGCTAAAGTAGATGATAAGATTAACTCAATTATGATTGTAGCGCATAATCCAGGTGTTGCAGTTCTAGCAAAATTATTAGCAGGTTCAGGTAAAAAAGAATCTTTGGAACTGCTGCAAATTAAATATTCAACAGCTGGACTGGCTATTTTGAATTTTAATATGTTAAGCTGGAGCATCTTAGACCCTTCTAGCGGATATCTTCAGGAATTTATTATTCCAAATAATTTGAAAATATAAAATTAAGGATGCTGGTTATATATGAAAAAAATTGTAGTCCTAGGGCTTGGAAAAGTTGGAACGTTAGTGGCAACTCTGCTTGATTGCACTGGTTTTGAGGTTGTTGGCATTGATTCAATTGAGCGTGACTTACCTTTTAAAACTATAAAGGGTGATGTAAAAAGTTACGACTTTCTGGCGGCTATTATAAAGAAGAGTGATGCTGTGGTATCTTGTTTACCGTATCACTTAAATAAAAAGATAGTAAAAATTGCCTATGATTTATCAGTGCATTATTTTGATTTAACAGAGGATGTGCCAACATCTGATTATATAAAAAAATTATCTGCAACGGCAAAATCAGTTTTGGCCCCTCAATGCGGCCTAGCACCTGGTTTTATTGCCATAATAGGTACAAGTTTAGCAAAGAATTTTGAGGATATCAGATCAATAAATTTAAGAGTTGGAGCTTTGCCGCAAAATCCCAAGGGTGATCTTGCATATGCATTTAATTGGTCGGCAGAGGGGGTGGTAAATGAATATTTAAATGATTGTATTGCTATTAAGGGTGGGAAGGTAAAAATAGTACCAGCCATGCAGGATCTGGAATCAATAGTAATTGACGGCAGATTCTTGGAGGCATTTACAACATCTGGTGGGTTAGGCACTATGTGTGAGACATTTAAGGGAAGGGTTGAAGAGTTAAATTACAAAACAATGCGGTATCCTGGACATATGAAGATGATGCGCTTCTTTTTTCACGAATTGTTAATGAAAGAAGATCGTAAGGTTGCCGGTGAAATTTTGCTGAGAGCAAAGCCTCCTGTTAATGATGATGTGGTGTATGTGCATGCTGCGGTTGAAGGTCTAAAACAAGGAGAAATATCGAGGGATGAGTTTGTAAGATCTTATTATCCTAAAATTATAGCAGGTAATAAATGGCGTGCTATTTCATGGACTACCGCTTGTTCTATAGCGGCTGTTATTGAAATGGTGGCTGGTGGTAAATTACAAAATAGCGGCTTTATAAAACAAGAAGATATAATTTTAGAAGAATTTTTAAATACTAAAAATGGCGCTTACTATACTTAATGCAAGGGGCAGTTACAATGAAACTTGATAAAATACTAAATAATCTGGGTGTTAATATTAATAGTTATCATGGATCTGATATTAATGTGTATTCCCCAATAGACGGCTCTTTTATGTCTGGTCTTACGGCAGACACTAAAGAATCTGTTAATAAAAAAATCGAGCTTTCATTGGCGGCATTTAAAAAATGGAAAAATCTTCCGGCTCCTAAGCGCGGCCAATTAATTAAAATATTTGGTAATGAAGTTAGAAAAAATAAAGAATTATTGGGTAGATTAATAACCCTGGAGTGCGGCAAGGCTCTTGAAGAGGGGATGGGAGAGGTTCAGGAAATTATAGATATATGTGATTATGCGGTTGGATTGTCCAGGCAAATAGGTGGTCTTACTTTGCCATCTGAAAGAGAAGATCATGTAATGCAGGAAGATTGGTTACCTTTGGGACCGGTGGGAGTAATATCGGCCTTTAACTTTCCAGCGGCTGTTTGGGGTTGGAATATGGCGATCGCTATTATTTGCGGAGATACTGTACTATGGAAGCCTTCTGAGAAAACTCCTCTTACAGCATTGGCCTGTCAGGCAATATTCAATAATGCGGCAAAACAATTCGAGGCTGAGGTTCCAGAGGGATTGTCCCAAATTATATTGGGTTTTAAAAATGTCGGTGAGTTGCTGGTATCTGATAATAGAATTCCGCTTATCAGCGCAACAGGCAGTTGTGCTATGGGCAGTAAGGTAGGTTCTTTAGTTATAAAAAGATTTGGAAAGTTATTGCTTGAGCTGGGTGGTAACAATGCGGTTATTGTGTCTGCAAATTGTGATCTTGAGATAGCTTTGTCCTCTGTCTTATTTGGTGCTGTAGGTACTGCCGGCCAGCGCTGCACTACTACAAGAAGGGCTTTTGTTCATAATGATGTTTTTGACGAATTTTATAATAGATTATGTGCTGCTTATAATAATCTGGAAGGTAAAATAGGCGATCCGACAAATACTCAAAATTTAATAGGGCCTTTGATAGACAAAGCTGCTTTTGATAATATGCAAAATACCTTACATGAAGTTAGAAAATATAATAAAGCTACTATAATAGGCGGTGAGCGCGTTTTGGATAAAAAATACGAAGAAGCCTATTACGTAAGGCCGGCGTTGGTAAAGTTAGATAAACAAATTTCAATAGTAAAGCAGGAGACTTTTGCCCCTATTTTATATATTATGCCTTATTCGGATCTGCTTGAGGCAATAGAGATGCAAAATGATGTTTCTCAAGGATTATCGTCGGCTTTATTTACTAACGATATAAAAGAAGCTCAGATATTTAGAAAATATAGTGACTGTGGAATTGCCAATGTAAATATTGGCACTTCTGGTGCTGAAATAGGTGGGGCTTTTGGGGGAGAGAAGGAAACAGGTGGTGGTCGCGAAGCTGGATCTGATTCGTGGAAGGCTTATATGAGACGACAAACCAGCACTACATATTATGGGGATAGCGTTCCCAAGTTAGCTCAAGGGATTAAATTTGATTTAAATTGATAGATAAAAGCTTTTACAAGATAATTAGCTGCGGTTATACTTGCTTGATATTGTATTAATAAGGTGGGAAGGGTGTCCATGAGAGTATTTTTTATGATTACTATTTTGTCTTTAGTCAATTCTTTTGCCTTTGCTCTTGATAGTAATGAAGCGTATAAAGTCCCAGAGTTGGTTATGACTAAGGATGAAATACTTGCAGTGCAGACTAATGATATTGTAGTAGGTGATAAAAATGCGCCTGTAACTATAGTAGAATATGCATCTATGTCTTGTACTCATTGTGCGGATTTTCATAATGAGGTTTTTGGTGATTTAAAAGAAAGATTTATTGATACCGGTAAAGTAAGGTGGGTCTTTAGAGATTTTCCACTTGATGAGCCTGCACTTAGAGCTGCTATGATGGGGCGTTGTGCCGGCTCTAAGTCATTAGATAATTTTGTTAAATTTAATAAAGTAATATTTAGTACTCAAGCTACCTGGGCGCCTAAAAAGAACTATTTGGAAGTGTTGGCAAATATAGGTAAGCTCGGTGGAATGCAGGGAAAAGAGTTTGATTCTTGCATGGCAAATGAAGAGCTTAAAAACAAGATAATGGAAGGGAAGTTTTATGCTGCTAAATATCTCGAAATTAGATCTACTCCTTCATTCTTTATAAACGGCAGTTTGCATAAGGGTGGAAAAGATATAGAGTATCTATCAAAAGTTATTGAGTCACTGGCTTCTCAAAAAACAACGAGTGAGAATGTTACTGAGGATGTTACTGAGGATGGTACTGAGAAGACTAAGAAAAATAATTAACAGAAAATTGTATATTTATGTTGATTTAAAACTTGACACAAGGATTTGATTTTTCTAAGTTGCGCGCTATCCAAATGGTAGGAATAACATCCATGACGAATAATGAGTTGCCTTCATTGGAGGAGTTAGAAAAGTCCATCAAGAAGGCTAGAGAAAGGTCTGAAGATGGAGTGGCTGGGCCACAGATCGGGGCTATGCGAGTGAGTGTTGACTTGCTGGCTGGTATTATGGTAGGAGCTTTTTTTGGCTTTTATCTTGATAAATGGTTGGAAACTTGGCCTTTTATGTTTATGATTTGCTTTTGCTTAGGTGTTGCTGGAGGAGTTATGAATATTTATAGGTCAGTAAAGATGTTAAGTAATAAAGATGAGTAGTTATGTCACAAGGTCATAGTCCATTAGAGCAGTTTGCAATTAGTTACTATACTGATTTCCCTCATGTTTTTGGGGTTAATCTGAATTTTTCAAATTCAGCCCTTTTTATGGTATTTGCGGCAGTGGCAATTTCTGCATTCATTATTTTAAGCATGAGAAAAAAAGAGTTGGTACCAGGAAGATGGCAAAGCATGGCCGAGCTTGCCTATGAAATGGTCGCAAAAACTGTTAAGGATAACGTTGGTGAGGAAGGAAGAAAATATTTCCCTTTGGTATTCTCAATCTTTATGTTTGTGTTGTTTTGTAATTTGTTTGGCATGTTGCCTTATAGCTTTACGGTAACTAGTCATATAGCTGTTACTTTTGCCTTGGCTTTCATAATATTTATCGGGCTAACATTCATTGCTATATTTAGGCATGGAAGAAAGTTTTTCGGATTTTTTCTGCCACACGGCACTCCTTGGTGGATGGCTCCGCTGATGATTTTTATAGAAGCATTTTCATATTTGGCACGCCCTGTTAGCTTATCTATACGACTTTCCGCTAATATGATGGCTGGGCATACAATGTTAAAAGTTATTGCCGGATTTGTGACTGCGTTGGGTTTTGTATATGGTCTAGCCCCTCTTGCAATGTTAGTCGTTTTAACTGGTTTTGAGATATTTGTTGCAGTATTGCAGGCATATATATTTACAGTATTAACTTGTGTTTATTTGAATGATGCCATTCATCTACATTAGTTATTGTGATTTTTGTTAACTTCTAATAAAGGATTAAAAAATGGAAGGTGAAGCTTTAAAGTTTATTGGTGTTGGTTTAACTACTTTTGGTATGTTGGGAGCTGCTATAGGGGTGGGTAATATATTTTCTACGATGCTAAATAGTATTGCTCGTAATCCATCTGCTGAGCCGAAACTGGCAAAATATGTGTATGTTGGTGCTGGTCTTGCTGAGGCAATGGGCTTGTTTGCTCTTGTTTTAGCCTTTATTATGTTATTTAGTTAATATATTTTTACATATAACATCGGATGCAATATTATGTGCATCTGATGTTATATGTATTAAATTAAGAGAAAATTATGCCACAGTTGGATTTTACAAGTTTTGCGTCACAAATATTTTGGTTATTAATAACATTTGGAACGCTCTATTTTATAATGGCAAAGTTTGCGCTTCCAGGGGTTAGAGAGGTTTTACAAAATCGTCAGATTCGTATAGATGAGGATTTAAAAAAGGCTGAAAAACTCAAAAATGAAGCACAATTGGCTGAAGCTGATTTTACGTCTGCTGTTATATCGGCAAAAGAAAAAGCGCTGGCAATCCTCGCTGATGTTAGGCAAAAAGTGGCAAGCGAGTCTGAAAAACGTCATGCCAAATTAAATGAGACTTTCGTGCGTCAGGAAAAAGAAGCTGCGCAGCGAATTGAGATTGTTAAAAAGGAAGTTGCTGAAGAAATGCATGTAGTTTCAGTGCAATTGTCTGTAGATATTGTTAAGACCCTTGTAGGTATTGATGTCGATAAAGATGAAGTTGAAAAAATAATGGCCTCTTAAGGTGGCATAGTACGGTAATGTATAAATTTAAATTAGGTTTTATTTATGGAGTTTAGTCCAACTTTTATTGTCGCAGTTTCTTTTGTTATATTTGTTGCGTTGGTTTTTAAACATATTAAAAATATAATTTTAAACTCTCTTGATGAAAGATCTTTAAGGATAAAAAACGAGTTAAGTGAAGCTTTGCGTTTAAAAGAAGAGGCGCAAGCTCTTCTTGCTTCTTATCAAAGACAGCAAAAAGAAGTTATAGA
>JBIKME010000114.1:0-4396 GCA_044359415.1 Rickettsiales bacterium
ACTTTAGATGAGATTAAAAATGATATAACAAAGGTAACACCAGCGTCATTTGAGCCGACTATAGATTATGTAGTAACGAAGATTCCGAGATTTACGTTTGAAAAATTCGGGGTAACTAAGCCGGAGTTGTCAAGTGCAATGCGTTCCGTGGGTGAAGCAATGTCCATAGGCGGAAGTTTTGCGGAGAGTTTGCAAAAAGGATTGCGTTCGATGGAAACTGGTTTAACGGGATTAAATACTCCCAAAAAGGTACCGGGATTTTCTATAGAAAACTCTCCTGAAGAAAATAAGTCAGCTATTATCGAATCCTTAAAAATATTGTCACCAGACAGGTTGTTAAGGGCAGCCGAAGCCTTACGCCACGGAGTAACTGTTGATGAAATAAATAATATTACAAAGTATGATAAATGGTTTTTGCGTCAATTAGAAGTAATTGTAAATGCTGAGAATGAAATAATTAAAAATGGTTTATCTGAAGATAGAGAAACCTTGTTAAAATATAAAAAACTTGGATTTTCTGATGCCAGACTTGCTGAGCTTACCGGTAAGGATGAAAAGCAGATATTAAAGTTACGCCATGATCTTGATGTAAGACCGGTATATAAAACTGTTGATACTTGTGCGGCAGAATTTGCCTCATTTACACCTTATATGTATTCTTGCTATGAAGGTAATAAATATAATAAGGGGGAGTGCGAATCTAATCCTACCGATAAAGAAAAGGTTATTATTTTAGGCGGCGGTCCGAATCGTATCGGGCAGGGGATAGAATTTGACTATGCATGCGTACATGCCTCATTTTCTTTATCAGACGCTGGTTTTGAAACAATAATGGTCAATTGTAATCCAGAGACGGTATCTACAGATTATGATACATCGGATAGATTATATTTTGAACCACTTACGGCTGAAGATGTGATTGAGGTAATTAGAAAAGAGCAGGAAAACGGCAAGGTTCTAGGAGTTATAGTGCAATTTGGTGGCCAAACCCCACTAAAATTGTCTAAGCATTTGGAGGCTTCAGGGATTCCGATTATAGGTACTTCCCCTGATAAAATTGATTTGGCGGAAGATAGAAAAAGATTTCAGCAATTGTTGTTTGACCTTGATATTAAGCAACCTCATAATTCCACATGCTTTAAAGTTTCTCAGATTGCCGATGCAGTCAGTGAAGTGGGTTTTCCATGTGTGATTCGTCCCTCAAACGTATTAGGTGGGCGTGGGATGGAAATTTTACATAATAATAATCAGCTAAATAAATATTTACTTGAAAATAGTAAATTTCTATTAGATGGACCGATTTTAATTGATAATTTCCTTGAAGATGCTGTTGAAATAGACGTTGATGCATTAGCCGACGGAGAAGATGTATTTGTTGCTGGAATTATGGAGCATATTGAAGAGGCCGGAATTCACTCTGGAGATTCCGCTTGTGTATTACCGCCTTTTTCCATTAGTAAAAAAATGCTTAATCAGATAAAAGAAAGTACTGTAAAGCTAGCCATTGCTTTAGAGGTTGTAGGGCTGATGAATGTGCAATATGCGATAAAGGATGAAACTCTTTATGTAATTGAAGTTAATCCCCGGGCTTCTCGTACGGTTCCTTTTGTTGCTAAGGCTGTGGGTATTAGTATTGCTAAAATTGGCGCCTTGCTAATGACAGGTCGTAAGTTAAAAGAGTTTAATTTAAAGTTACCGGAAAAACAACTTTATGCGGTAAAAGAAGCAGTTTTCCCATTTGCTAGATTTGCTAATGTTGATACTATATTAGGACCTGAGATGAAGTCTACAGGTGAAGTGATGGGTATTGATAAACATCTTGATATGGCTTTTGCAAAAGCCCAAATAGGAGCCGGCAATAATGTGCCAACAAAGGGTAATGCTCTATTATCCATTCATGATAAACATAAGCAAGAATCTCTGAAATTGGCAAAGTCACTGGAAAAATGTGGCTTTAATATATACGCCACAGAAAATACAGCAATATTTTATAGTAAAAATGGTATAAAAAATATTGAAAGAGTAAATAAAGAGTGTGAAGGTGGTTATACGGTAGTTAATCTTATAGAAGATGGTAAAGTTCAGCTTGTTATTAATACTAATATAAATGCTGAAAATCTTTCCGATAGCTTCTCAATGAGACGTAGTGCGTTGTTAAGTAGAGTTCCTTATACAACCACCATGACTGCGGCAAAAGCACTCGTAAAATCTATTATCAAGTTAGATGAAGATAAAGATTTTACAGTAGTTGCGCTACAGGATTTAGACCGAGTATCTTAAATCTCTCATTTATTTTGCGGTAATGTTATTACTATGGCCGGTCATTGTGGTCGCGCAAAAGGATTTTATCCGCGCACTAACTTATGATAGGCGGTCTTAATTTGCTCAGTTACTTCTCCTGGAGTAAATTTATATTCACCAATGGAGCCGATTGGAGTAATTTCAGCGGCTGTACCGGTTAAGAATGCTTCTGTTGCATCATGCAGATCGATCGGTTTTATTCTGCGCTCTATCAGTTTGTAGCCAAGATCTTTTGCAAGCTGAATAACGGTTTGTCTGGTGATTCCATCTAAAAAACAATCTGCTATAGGAGTGTGAATTTCGTTATTTAGGACCATAAAAAAATTAGCCCCTGTTGCTTCTGCTATGTAACCTCTGTAATCAAGCATCATTGCGTCATCATAACCTGATTCTTCAGCTTTGCGTTTTGCAATTGTGCATATCATATACAGACCGGCTGCTTTTGCAGAGGTGGGAGCGGTATCAGGCGCCGGTCTTTTCCATTCAGACCAACATATATTAATTCCTTTTTTATAGGATTCTTCAGAAAAATACGCAGGCCATTCCCAAGCTGCGATTGCAAGATGAACACTGTTGCCCTTTTTATAAATTTTCATATGTTCGCTGCCTAGCCAAGAAACCGGACGAACATATCCATCTTTAATATTTTGTTGTTTTATGACTTCTTCTGTAAAGTGATTTATTTCATCTACGGAATAAGGAATTTCAAAACCTAAGGTCTGCGCGGATTTTTTTAAACGTTCAGTATGTTCACGTAGTTTAAATATTTTCCCATTATAAACTCTCTCTCCTTCAAAAACGCTGCTTGCATAATGTAAGCCGTGGTTAAGGACGTGCACTTTGGCATCTCTCCATGGAACCAAGTTTCCGTTATACCATATCACGCCTGCGCGATCATCAAATGGGGCTGAGTCTGTCATAATTTATATATATTTATATGTTATTGTTATGTGTATTTAATCTAAATAGCTAAAAAGAGCAAGACTATATATAAAAATATAAAATAGTTTTGTAAAATCTTTTTGCAAAAAGAGCTTTGAGATTTTTATTTTTTTACATAGACTGTCATTATGAATAAAATAACCCATATTTTAGTTGTTGATGATGATGATAGAATAAGAACTTTGCTAGGCAAGTTTCTTGCAGATAGCGGTTTTTTCATATCTACGGCTAAAGATGCTCAGGAAGCACGTGATAAAGTAAAACAATTTATTTATGATCTTATAGTAATAGACTTAATGATGCCTGGTGAGAGCGGGCTTGAATTTACAAAATATTTGCGTCAAAGCAGTAAAGTTCCTATTTTGATGTTAACTGCAATGGGAGAGGTTGAGGATAGAATAGCAGGTCTTGAAAGCGGCGCTGACGACTATTTGCCTAAGCCATTTGAGCCAAGAGAATTGTTACTTAGAATTAAAAATATATTAAATAGATCTAAAAGTGAAAATGACTTTTCCGTTATTCGGTTTGGCGATATATATTTTGATATAATAAAAGAATCTTTAAATAATAACGGTGATAATATAGTAATCAGTTCTACAGAGATTCAGTTACTCAGGCATTTGCTTGCAAATAAATCAAAGCCGGTATCAAGAGATGATCTAGCTGTTTTGTGCGGAGGTATAAATGAAAGATCGGTGGATGTACAGATTACACGCTTGCGTAATAAAATAGAGAAAAATCCTAAAAAACCTTTATATATAAAAACTGTACGCGGACAAGGATATGCATTATATAGTGACTGATGATTTCCTTATGGATAACCTATAATATAGGTACTAACTTATGTTAAAAAAAATATTACCTCATTCATTATTCGGCCGATTTTTAATGATTATATTGCTACCTAATATAATGGTGCAACTCGTTGCTGTTTATATATTTTATGAGCGTCACTGGAGTGGTGTATCCAAACATATGACTGTTGCGCTGGCAAGTGAAATTAGCATGATTGTGCAATCCGTAGAACAAAAATCACTAGAGGATATAGAGGGATTTGTGGATCTGGTTAATCAGAACATGTATTTAGACGTTGCTTTTTCCATGGAAAGTGATTTGCCAAAAACTCATATAGATGTACAAAAAGACTTTAAAG
>JBIKME010000115.1:0-4357 GCA_044359415.1 Rickettsiales bacterium
AATATTAAATCTTGGTGAAGTATCTGTTAGGATGCAGGTTAGAGATGTATCAGAGTGTATTGCAGCTTATGGTATTGCTATCGGTTTTAATAATATGGAGGTCAGAGGTAGATTAGGCAAAAAATTCGGGGCAATGTTTTCGCTTAAGGAATATTATGAGGTTACCGGTAAATATTTAGATAAAATTTTACTTTTACCACAAGAATTTATAATCACTCAAACTATTGATTTTATCAATAGTGACGCTGCTTTAAGAAATTATAAATATCAAGATTATATACTTAGTCTTGGAAAAGATGATGAGCTTTCTGAGGCTACCGGTCTAAAAGAAATAGTAAATAATCAAAATGCTGGCCCAACTGCCTTTGGTGATAGCCAAATAACATTTTTTCTAATTGATAGCGATGTTAATCAATTGGAAAAAAATGTTGTTGAGTTTGCTACAACTTTATCTGGTATTGGATATGTTGCGCCGCGCAGAGATGTGCGTCTTGAGGAGTGTTTCTGGGCACAGCTTCCAGGTAATTTTAATTATATTTCAAGAAAGAAGCCAATAAGTACAGGCTATGTTGGTGGTTTTGCATCCTTATATAATTATCCAGCCGGAAGGATAGCGGGTAATTTATGGGGCTCTGCTGTTACTATGATGCATACTGTAGCCGGGACGCCTTTGTTTTTTAGCTTCCATGTTGGTGATAACGGACATACCGCTATTCTTGGACCTGACGGTATGGGTAAAACAGTGCTAATGAATTTTTTTGTCTCTGAGGCCCAAAAGTTTGGAGGAAGATTATTTTTCTTTGATCAGGACCTTGTTTCTAGTGTCTTTATTAAGGCCATGGGAGGAAAATATATCGTTATCGATTCAATAAAAGCATCAAAAAATTGCGCATATAACCCTTTTACTTTGGCTGACACACAAGAAAACAGGATTTTTTTAAAAGAGTGGCTTGTTACTCTTGCCGAGTATGGCAATTTTATGGCAACTAATGCTGAAAAAGCCCATATAGAAAAGTTGGTAGATTATATATACACTATTCCTTATGAATATAGAAAATTATCATATATCGCAAAGTCGTTTGGTGAGATTAAGGAAGGTTCTCTAGGACAAAGAATGTCAGTGTGGCATAGCGAAGGTAAATATGCTCATTTATTTGATAATGATATAGATTCTATGAATCCTCTTGACTCTATGATTTATGGTTTTTGTATGAGCAGTCTGGTTAAAGATGGCAATAGCCTATGTCCTGTTCTGGCATATTTGTTTCATTTGATTGAGATATCACTTGACGGTTTGCCGACAATAATAGTTCTGGATAAGGCCTGGAGCCTAGTAAATAATAAAGTGTTTGCACCAAAAATGAAAGCTTGGCTGGAGAGACTGCGCAAAAAAAATGCGCTGGTTATTTTTGCGACTGAAACTGTCCAGAATGATAAGATAAATTCAATGAATAAAGAAATCACCGAGTCAATTGCAACAAAACTGTTTTTACCTAATTATGACGCTGATGATTCAAGTGTTGCTTATAAGCAGGTCTGGGGCCTTTCATCTGAAGAATTTAATACTTTAAGCAGAATGCGCCCTGATAAAAGACAATTTATGTTCAAGCAGGGAAATAAATCAGTTGTTACAACGCTTGATTTAGCAGGATTTGAAGAAGTAAATATCTTGTCAGGTGGCGATAAAACTGTTAAACTAATGGAAGAGGCTATAAACGAAGTAGGGAGCGATCATCTACAATGGTTGCCTAGATTATATGAAAAACTTAAAGCGGCAAAATAACATTAGATATATAACAGCTATATCATGTCTTACGCTTTTTGTCTTGTTTGCTCCTCTTTTTTCATATGCAGTATCTCCTGAATGTTATGGTGTTGAAGATATAAGTGATGATGCGGCAAGAGATGAGGCAAATACAACATCTAACCCAATATCTACTACATGTTTTGGCGCCATAGCTTGTACATATTGCGATGCTTTACCAAATGATAATAGTTCCGGAACCACGTGGGATAATCCTGTTATAAGGTTTGCATTTCAAAGCGTGGCAACGCAAAGAGTTGAAATAGCAATGGGTGAGTGCGCTACTGTAAAGGGCGTTCGCTTTTGTGCCCGTACCGCTCTAGCCGGTGAGTATGGTAACGATTCAGAGAAGCCTCGTCTTTGTTTGTACGAAGATCCTATGGATGGAATGGATACTAATCCTAATGAAAATGGTTATCATGAAAATGCTGAGAATGAAGATGCCTTAGATATAGGAGAAGCTGCTTTATTAGGAACCCTTGCCGGCGTTGCAAGCTCTGGATTTCTAGGAGGACTTGCTGCTCCCATTGGCGCTCTTGTCGGAATTATAACAGCTGCCATTACACAAACACATAATCATATGGTTGTAAAAACCATCGGGTGTGTGGATCGTCCATTAGCAGTTGGACCTCCGGTATGGAGTAATGATGCGTGGAATAAATCTTATTTGCCTGCGCCGGTTATCGTATATGGCGACAGCTCTACTTTTTTTAATCCATCTATAGAGCTGCATTTTTGTACTAGCACCACTTCCGGCGGTGAGACTATTAATGCTATGTGTGATTATGACGAAAATAGCCAGCTAAGAGAAGACCAGGAATTACTTTCTACCAAAGTGCTTGTTCCAAGTTATGCAAATGGTTTCGTAGATACTGTAAATAGCGCCGTCGATGGAGAAGATTTAAGAGAGTTTGAAGCCAGAATAACATCAACCGCTCCGCAAAAAATATGCATATATCAGATAAAGAATCGTTATGGAAAAGATGCTGAAATCCCTCAGGGTTGTGTTGACAGACCAGGATATATGCCTTTGCCGGTGATTGCAAATATTACAAGCAGTATCGAGGGCGTAAGTTCTCTAAAAGTTTCATTTTCCGGAGATGAAAGCAATTCCATAAGTATTAAAAATGGTGAGTGTGATATTTTACATAAAATTACCTTCTGCGCTGAAGAAGTAATTGAAGAGAATGCTTTGTGCCTGGAGGGATATTCTACAGCTCCTACGGTTGCTGTTACCAATTATCCTTCAGAGGATAATGAAGATTCTGATAATAACGGTGATGTAATTAAGGGGCTGCCTAATTCATTGTATGGTATTGGGGAAAGCATAAAAAATACTTCAGCTAATTTAGAAAAGGTAAATCAAACACTTATGATATCTACCGTGAATTTAAATATTGCCGCATGGGCATATACTCCACCAGATGGAAGGCCTTCTAGCATAAGTGATGATTATTTTGTAAATGGGTCTGCAACTCCCGCTCAATATTTAAGGAGCATGACTGCTATGGAGCTCGGACTATGTGTAAGTAATGACCCTGATATTTTAAATGCTGATTGGACCGCATATGATACGCCAGGTAGTTATACATATACTCCGGATAATAACTGTGTTGAGCTTGAAGTGCAAGCTTGGGGAGCCGGCGCAAGCGGAACTAACGATACGGGAACCGGAAATGATTCCGGTGGTGGCGCAGGGGGGTATGTTAACGCGACCGTTCAAGTAGATGATGCCAGCGAATATAAAATTACTGTTGGTAAGGGTGGGGTTCCAACTTATGTAAACTATTATAAGCATATAAGAGGGAATGGCACCTGGTCATCATTCGCAGACTCTGCAGATAATATATTAGTCAGGGCGTTTGGTGGAGCAAGTAAAAATGGTAAAGGTAGTGAATGTGTTTCTCCTGCTGTATGTAATGAGCAAGAAAATGGACAAAATGCTCAAGAAAATAGTTGTGCGATAATCGCATATGATTATACAACGAATGGCTTATCAGAAGGGGGCGCTGTATGGAACCCCGATGATAACACTATGTATTATCCTGGAACTAAGCAGTGTGACGGCTCGAAGGATTATGACTCTTCTTTACACAAAACTGAAATAACTGATCTGACGCAATTAAATGCTGAGTCTAATCTTATATTTCCAAGTTTTCCTGGGGTGGGAGGATGTGCCGCCGATCATTGTGATTTGTTTAGCCCTTATCGAGGAAATGTGGGTCCTGGAGGTCACGGGCTGGTCAGAATAAGATGTTCTGCTATGGAAAATACTGACAAAACCCCAAAACCAGGCGATAGTCAGGAATATAAGCCTTAACAATAATTGAAATTTAAATATTAGGAAAATAATTGGAACAAATAATAGAATTTATATTACATACGGTATTAAACTGGGGATACTTAGGCATATTTCTTTTAATGATAATAGAAAGTTCATTTATTCCTTTTCCAAGTGAAATTGTAATAATACCGGCAGGATATTTAGCAGCTAAAGGTCAGATGGATATTTATTTAATAATATTAGCAGGCACTTTAGGGAGTTTAGTAGGT
>JBIKME010000116.1:0-4356 GCA_044359415.1 Rickettsiales bacterium
CCACAATATCCTCTGCAGAATATTTACCAATCAAATTCTCAGATAATATCAACTGCTCTTTAATGCCTGTAGCATTAATTTTTTTAATTGCACGAGGACTCATTTTAGTGCCAAGTTCAACAACAACCGTTCCGGTAGCAACATCAACCACGTCCTGAAGTATTTTAGTGCCACGCAAAGCATCAGCATTAAACTCAGAAGACCATCCTTTATTAATTTTTTTAAGAATTTGTTTCTTATAGAATGTTTGTAGTATTTCTTTTTTATCCAGACCCATAGCTCTAAGCAGGGAGCCAATAAGAATTTTGCGTCTGCGGTCAATTCTAAAATATAATAAATCCTTAGCGTCGAATTCAAAATCCAACCAAGATCCACGGTATGGAATAATACGAGCAGAATATAAAAACTTACCAGAACTATGAGTTTTTCCTCTATCATGATCATAAAACACACCAGGAGAACGATGCATCTGAGATACAACAACCCGCTCAGTTCCATTAATTATAAATGTACCGTTGTCAGTCATCAACGGGACATCTCCCATATAAACATCCTGTTCTTTTATACCTTTTATTTCTTTTGCGCCAGTATCTGCGTCAACATCCCATACAATCAAACGCAATGTCACTTTCAGCGGAGCGGAGTAATTAATTCCACGCTGCCTACATTCTTCAACATAATATTTAGGTTTATCAAAAGAGTATCCTATATACTCTAAAGTTGCCGTTCCGGCTAAATCATTTATTGGAAAAACGGAAGATAAGGCACCATTAAGTCCTACGTCAGAACGCTCAGCAGATGCAACATTTCTCTGTAAGAACCGCTCATAAGAATCACTTTGAATACCTATAAGATTTGGCATTTCCACTACAGAAGGAATTGTACCAAAGTTTTTACGAATACGCTTAGCAGCTGTGAATGAATATGACAACTTTAGATCTCCACTAATATTAATTGTATTACGTGTTTCTGCTTAGAAAGTTATGAATGAACGTTTACATATTACAGAAACGCAAAAGTGAGACACGAATATTTACGTGTCTCAATTCGCATATATAGCAGTAAAAATTACTATTTTACTTCTACTTTAGCACCAGCTTCTTCAAGTTTTTTCTTGATTTCTTCTGCTTCACCTTTTGAAACGCCTTCTTTAACAGACTTAGGAGCGCCCTCAACTAGATCTTTAGCTTCTTTCAGACCTAAACCGGTTATAGCTCTAACTTCTTTAATTACGTTGATTTTTTTATCACCTGCAGACGCAAGAATGACATCAAACTCATCTTTCTCAACAGCCGCATCAGGACCAGCAGCACTAGCTGCAACGCTTGCTACAGCAACAGGAGCAGCAGCAGAAACTCCCCATTTTTCTTCCAAAAGTTTCGAAAGCTCAGCAGCTTCTAATACTGTCAAACTTGATAATTCATCAACAATTTTTGCTAAATCAGCCATTTTTTTATCCTTGTAGAAATATTAAAATTAAAAATTATGTAATTGGGTTAATTATTTTGCGAATGCGCGTCGATAACTCTGGCAATTTGTGCTGCCGGGGCCTGAATAACGCCGGCAATACGAGTCGCAGGAGTACTTATCATACCCACAATTCTCGCACGCAATTCGTCTAGCGAAGGTAATTTTGCAAGCGCAACTACATTGTCAGCATCTAAATGATCTCCTCCAATTGCACCACAAATTATGATTAACTTATCGTTTTCCTTCGCAAATTCCACCACTCCTTTTGCCGCAGCAACAGGATCCTGTGAGTAAGCAATAGCTGTAGGTCCCTTAAAATGAGCAGCAAGTTTATCATATTGCGTTCCTTGCACAGCTAACTTTGCTAAATTATTTTTCGTAACTCTGAAGTTACCTCCTAATTCTGATAGTTTTTTTCTTAGCTTTGTTATTTCATCAACTGTAAGTCCAGTAAAATGAGTAACCACAACAGTCTTAGCATTTAAAAATGCCTCATTTAATGAAGATACAATATTTTGTTTTCCAGCTTTATCCACTTAAATCACTCCCGCTTATAAATTCAAATCTATGCCGCCTCTGCTAAAAGCCCGGCAATATCAAGTTGCACTGAAGGGCTCATAGACGAACATATAGAAATTTTTTGTATATATGTACCTTTTGCACCAGAGGGTTTAGCCTGTATTATTGCTTTTGTAAAGGCAATAACATTGCTTATTATATCTTTTTCACTAAAACTTGCCTTACCTATTCCAGCCTGAATTATACCGTTCTTTTCAACTCGGTACTCAACCTGACCAGCTTTTACAGCTTTAACCGCTGCGGTTACATCAGCTGTTACAGTACCTAACTTAGGATTTGGCATCAGACCTTTAGGCCCTAAAACTCTCGCTATCTTTCCAAGCGCAGCCATCATATCAGGAGTCGCTATACAAGTATCAAAATCAATCTTTCCAGATTTCAGCTTGTCAATATACTCATCATCACCCACGATATCAGCGCCGGCATTTTTAGCCTCTTCCGCCTTATCACCTTTGGCAAACACAGCAACTATTACAGTTTTACCTGTACCACTAGGTAAAGGAGTTACACCTCTGACCATCTGGTCGGCATGCTTTGGATCAACATTTAGATTAATAGCAATCTCTATCGTTGAATCAAACTTTTCTCTCTCTGCATTTCTTTTGACTATTGATACAGCCTCGCCTACAGAATATAATCTATCTTCAATAGCTGCTTTAGCTTCTTTTATTCTCTTTCCTGCGCCTGTCATTGTAATTACCCCTCTTTAACATCAATACCAATAGATACAGCGGTACCTAAAACCATATTAACTGCCGCTTCTATTGTATTTGCGTTCATATCTGCCATTTTCATCTCAGCTATTTCACGAACTTGACTCATTTTAAGCTTACCTACAAATTGCTTACCTGTCTGGCTTGAGCCACTTTTAAGATTAGCTGCTTTTTTAAGAAGCTGTGATACAGGTGGCATTTTTGTAATAAAAGTAAAACTTCTATCAGCAAAGACTGTAATTACCACAGGCAATTTCATTCCAGGGAATTTCTTTTGCTGCTCTTGAGTTGCAGCATTAAATGCCTTACAAAAATCCATAATATTCACCCCTTTCTGTCCTAAAGCAGGACCTACAGGAGGAGCTGGATTAGCAGCACCTGCTAGCACTTGTAATTTTATATATCCGTCAATTTTTTTTGCCATTTCTTTCCTCTATAACTACACTTTATCTACCTGAGCAAACTCAAGCTCTACCGGAGTGTCACGTCCGAATATAGAAACTGAAACTTTCAATATCTCTTTAGACTCTTCCACTTCTTCAACAACTCCGACAAAAGACTCAAACGGCCCATCGTTAATTTTAACTGACTCACCAACTTCAAATGCGACAGTATTTCTTGGTTTTTCTATACCCTCCTCTACCTGGCGGAATATTCTTTCAGCTTCCGCATTTGATATAGGTTGGGGCTTACCTTGACCACCAAGGAATCCGTTAACTTTTGGTATTGATTTAACTAGATGCCAAGCTTTATCACTCATTTCCATCTTTACTAAAACATAACCTGGAAAGAATTTGCGCTCGGTATTTACTTTACGCCCCTTCTTCACTTCCACCACACCCTCGACAGGAACTGTTATCTGCTCAAAGGCAGAAGATATATTTTCTCTTTCCGCTCTCTCAGCTATTGCTGCCGCAACTTTTTTTTCACATCCAGAGTGAGCCTGTACTATATACCAATTATAAGCCACTTAATACTCCTAAAACCCCATAACAGTCTGTGTTAGTTTAAAAACTATACCATCGACTACAAAAAAGAAAACCGAAGAGATTAAAACCATTACCAAAACGACACTAGTATTAATAACGGTTTCCCTGCGCGAACACCAAGTTACTTTTAAAGCTTCCTGCTTTACTTGCTTAAAAAAACTTAATAAACCTATTTTTGCCATAACTTTTTATTCCAATATTGGCAGGAGTGAGAGGGATCGAACCCCCAACCCCCGGTTTTGGAGACCGGTGCTCTACCAATTGAGCTACACTCCTAAAGCATCAATTGCCCTATTTACAAACCAACATATTCCTATTTAATAATTTTAGCAACGACACCGGCACCCACTGTTCTGCCACCTTCACGGATAGCAAAACGTAAGCCATCATGCATCGCAATCGGCGCTATTAACTCTACTGTCAACTTCGTATTATCTCCAGGCATTACCATCTCTACTCCCTCAGGTAGTATAATAGTTCCAGTAACATCCGTTGTACGGAAATAAAACTGCGGACGATAATTCGCAAAGAATGGCGTATGACGTCCACCCTCCTCTTTACTTAAAACATATATCTCAGCTTCAAACTTAGTATGCGGAGTAATT
>JBIKME010000162.1:0-3318 GCA_044359415.1 Rickettsiales bacterium
CAAACGATTATTCTCATATAACATCACCACTGGATTCATTATTAGATTCATTATTTATACAAATTTTAAGCGCTTTTATTTTACGATGAAAAGCAGATCTCTCCATACCTATAAAAGAAGATGTTTTAGACATATTGCCGCCGAATCTTTTTAATTGCGAGACTAAATATTGCTTTTCAAATAATTCTCTTGCGGCACGTAATGGTAAACCGATTATATCTTCATTCAAAAAATTATTATAATTAATTGGATTATTTGACAAAATCTCAGGGGGTAACATACTAGGCTTTATAGGTTCGCTAATATCATCAGGGGCCATTATTAACAACCACTCGACTATATTTCTAAGCTGCCTAACATTACCTGGCCAATTATACAGATCCATCGCAGCTATAGCGCTATCACTTATTTTCCTCGGAGCAACACCTAAAATATCAGCACAGCGCTTAACAAAGTAATTAGTAAGCGGGAGCAAATCTCCTTTGCGCTCCACTAATGAAGGTACCTTAATGGGAACAACATTAAGCCTGTAAAATAAATCCTCTCTAAAACGACCTTTTTCAATCTCAAACTGAAGATCCTTATTTGTCGCTGCTATAACCCTCACATCCACTTTTACGACTCTTCCGCTACCAACTCTTTGGAAGCTACTTTCCTGTAATATTCTTACAATCTTACCCTGAACAGACAGCGGCATATCGGCAACTTCATCTAAAAACAAAGTTCCTCCATGGGCTCTTTCAAAAGTACCTATTTTCTTTTCTCCACCGAATATAACAACATTATTATCCTCTTTGCCAAATAGCTCTTCTTCTACTCTATCCGGTGAAATACTGGCCGAATTTAAGACTATAAACGGCCCTTCTCTTCTTTTTGATTTTTGATGAATTAATCTTGCAACCACTTCTTTACCAGAACCAGCAGGACCACTTATCAACACTCTACTCTCAGCCGGAGCAACTTTATCTATGATATTTTTTAAGGCAAGAATAGCAGGAGAGCTGCCTACAAGCTGATTTTCAAAAGCTCCACGAACCTTAAGTTCAGCATTCTCGTCTTTTAGCTTAGCGGTTTCAATAGCTCTTTTTACCAGTCTTAATAACCTATCTTCCTTAAAAGGCTTCTCAATATAATCATAAGCGCCCAATTTGATAGAGTTAATAGCAGTTTCAATATTACCGTGACCACTAATCATAATAACAGGTAAATTAGGATATCTTTGTTTAACGGATTCTAATATACCAAGACCATCCATATCACTGCCTTGCAACCATATATCAAGAATCATCGCAGATGGTACGCGTTCGTTGACAGCCTCAATAGCACCTTTACTATTACTGGCAACCCTTGGGCTATAACCTTCATCTTTTAAAATATCGGAAATTAACTCTCTAATATCTGATTCGTCATCTACAACCAATACATCTAAAGACATTTATTATACCGCATAATTATACTATTACCTTACGATCTATAGGAAAAATCAATGAAACGCAAGCCCCCGATTTTATATTAGAAAACTTAATTTCCCCGGAATGGTCTTCCATTATTTTTTTTACAATAGCCAAACCAAGCCCCGTACCTTTGCTTTTTGTAGTCACATAAGGCTCTGTTATTCTTTCTAATATGGATTCAGTAAAGCCTTTCCCGTTATCTTTTATATCAATGTAACAATAACCATTTTTTTTATATAATTTTACAAAAATACTTCCTTTTTTTATATCAGAGTCTACAGAAAAAAGATCTTCAATCGATTCTTCCGCATTCTTTAATAGATTAGTCATTACACGCCCTATTTGACCAGGATCGCAATTTAATATAATTTTTTTGTCGGGAATTTCATAATCTATTATTATTTTCTCATTCCCCTCCTCGCGTGAAAAAATAACATCTTTTACTAACTTGCATATGTCACTATTTACAAAAACAGGAGGCGGGGTCCTGGCAAAATTAACAAATTCTTCTACCATATTTCCAATCGAGGCGATATTTCTGGATATAGTATCAATATATTTATAAAACTCTTCCTTTCCTTCCATTTCTTGTGCATATTTACGCTTCAGACGATCTGTTGCCAGCTGAATAGGAGTTAAGGGATTTTTTATTTCATGAGCTATACGCCTTGCCACATCTGACCAAGCTGAACGTCTTTGCGCCGATATAAGCTCAGTTCTTTGTTTTTCTAATTTTTCGGCCATGCTATTAAATGCTCTGGCCAGTGTTGCCACCTCATCATTTTCATGTCCTTCATATACTCTGACTGTTAAATCACCGTTTTTAACCCTCTCGGTCGCAACAATAAGATCTCTTACCGGATCAACAAGAGCTACCGCAAATATAAAACCAAACCATACAACAACCAACAACAACAACAGTGCCACAATCACAAATATTATAAAGAATTTTATCTGTAATTCAGACATGCTGGATTTTAGCTTGGTATATTCATTTGCCGCTCCTTCAGTTGACTCAATATGGTTAATGATTTTATTATCAACAAAACGACCTACTAACAAATATGCATTAAAGTAGTTTTCCAGTCTAACAAGGGCTATTACTCTGTCATCTTTTTCATTTGTTAAAATTACCAGCTCACCATCTCTTGCTCTATTAAATGTTTCAATGTTCATATCTTCTAGAATCATTTTTAAAGAAAAGCTCAGGCTCGTCCTAGCTAAGACAACACTTCTATCATCGCTTTTTTGAAAAACAATTGCCTCAGGTAATTTTCTGACTCCTGCCAAAATCGCTAATTTCTTATTAAACGACCCTGGATCAAGCCTCATATTGTAAGCATCACGATTTAAATCCCTGGCCACCCCCAATATATCAGCAGTAATAATTTTTTTATGCTCTTCGAGGTATAATCGAGCAATCTCAACAGATTCATCAATTGCCGTATTCACCTTCTTATCAAACCATGCCTGAATACCATAATTAAAAAAAACTAAAGAAAAAATTGCCATAAATATTGATGGGACGACTGCCACTAACGAAAACATTTTCACAATTCTCGACTGCATTCTGGAGCCTACGGAACCTTTGCGCCTTTCAATTATTAACATCGCTATGCGTTTGCAGATGACAGCCGTCAACGCCAACAAGAAAATAAGGTCGATAACAATAAATCTAAGTACAATTTTATAATCAGGACCAAAAGGATTATCAGTTTGCGAAATTACTACGTAAGTCGAAGCAACAGATATAAAACTCATTACGCCAAACAGAATTGCCAAATTAAAAGAATTAGAGAATTTCTTTAGCTTCCGTTTAAACCAATTAAAACCAGTAAGGCGTTTTTTTAAAGTTATAGCATCC
>JBIKME010000120.1:0-4279 GCA_044359415.1 Rickettsiales bacterium
TGATTTGAAAAAGGTATTTAATGGCTTGGGAATATCAATTATTTCTACTTCAAAAGGTGTATTGTCTGACCATGAAGCTCGTCAACTCAATGTTGGCGGTGAAGTTTTAGTTGAAGTGTTTTAGGAGATTATATTATTATGTCACGAGTAGGAAAAGCACCTGTATTAGTTCCAAAAGATGTAGAAGTCAAAATGGTTTCATCTGAGGAAATAGTTATAAAAGGTAAATTAGGTGAATTAAATTATTTAATTCATAAAGAAGTTAATGTTATCTTTGAAAAGAGTGATGCTACTGATACTAATGGAAGTATTTTAGTAAACGCTGCCAATGATAGTAAATTCTCTCGTGCAATGTGGGGAACCGTAAGAAATATCATCAATAATATGGTAATTGGTGTTTCTAAAGGTTTTAACATAAGGCTAGAAATTAAGGGAGTAGGTTATCGTGCAGCAGCAGATGCAAAATACTTATCTTTAGCTCTTGGTTTTAGTCATGAGATAAAATATGCTATACCTGAAGGTATAAGTATTATATGTGAGAAACCTACGTTAATTGTAATTTCTGGTTTTAATAAACAGAAAGTAGGACAAGTAGCCGGTGAGATAATCAAATACCGTCCGGTTGAACCGTTTAAAGGTAAAGGTGTCTATATTGAAGGTGCTTTCATTCGTCGTAAAGAAGGTAAGAAAAAATAGAGGATAAAATATGACAGTCGCAAATCGTAGAAAAAATTCTGTTCGTTACAACTTGAGAAAAAAAAATAAATCTCAAAGAGTTCGTTTAACAGTTTTAAGAACAAATCAGCATATATATGCTCAGTTAATTGATGATAATGCTGGAGTAACTTTAGCAAGTTCTTCTACTTTGAATAAAGTTGTTGCATCAGGACTCAAATGTAAGTCTAATGTTGCTGCTGCAAGTAAAGTAGGTGCGGCAATAGCAAGTGAAGCCGTTAAGCTTGGTATAAAACAAATAGTATTTGATCGTGGCGGATATTTATATCACGGGCGTGTAAAAGCTTTAGCTGATGCAGCAAGAGTAGGTGGGTTAGATTTTTAATAAATAATTAGGTTTAATTTTATGTCGATAGCAGTTAATAAAGATAGACGCGATAATAAGAACTCAGACGATGAAAATTCTGGAAGTTCTGATTATGTTGATTCCTTAGTGTCCATACGCCGCGTAGCTAAAGTAACAAAAGGCGGAAGAACTTTTAGTTTTTCAGCTTTGGTTATAGTAGGAGATGGTAAAGGACGTGTTGGTTTTGGCTCAGGAAGTGGTATTGAGGTTATGGACGCTAAACGTAAGGCAACTGATGCGGCTAAAAAAAGTCTGATAAAAGTTCCTTTGCGTGAAGGACGCACACTACATCATGATCTTATAGGTCGCTTTGGTTCCGGTAAAGTTAGTTTGCGCTCCGCTCCTTCTGGAACTGGTATAATTGCTGGTGGTCCGTTGCGCGCTGTATTTGAGTGTTTAGGTGTGCAAGATGTTGTAGCTAAGTCAATAGGAACATCAAATCCTCACAATATGGTTAAAGCATGTTTTGATGCGTTTGTTATGATGTCATCGCCAAGAGCGATTGCCGATAAAAGAGGTATGAAAGTTAGTGATATAATTGAAAGGCGTGAAACAACGTCGAAGGGAGCTAATAATGACAATAAAGAATAATCATAAAAAGATTAAAGTAACTCAAGTTAGGAGTCCCATTGGTCGAAAAAAATGTCAGAAAGCTACTTTAATCGGCCTTGGCTTAGATAAGTTAAATAGAACATCTGTTTTAGAAGATACTCCTTCTGTTCGTGGAATGATAAATAAAGTTTGCCATCTGGTTGAAGTTGAAGAAGCGGCGTAGATTGGTTTTAAGTAGAGGAATATAATAATGACTGTTATAAAATTAAATGATTTGAACAATGAATTGTCACCTAAAAAAAATAGAAAAAGGGTTGGACGAGGTATCGGATCAGGTAAAGGTAAAACATGCGGAAGAGGACATAAGGGACAAAAGTCTAGAACAGGATCATCTGTGAATGGTTTTGAGGGAGGACAAACACCTCTATACAGGAGATTACCTAAGCGCGGATTTCATAATTTAGATAGAGTAGAATATCAGGTAATTAATATCGGTGATTTACAGAAATTTGTAGACTCTAAAAAAATTGATGTTAAGAAAGAAATTAATAAACAAAGTTTATATGAAGCTGGAATTATTAAAAAACTATCTCTGCCTGTAAAGGTTTTATCCAGAGGTGATTTAAAAGCTTCTCTAAATCTTAACGTTGACGCAGCTTCTGCAAAAGCAGTAATAATAGTTGAAAAGGCTGGTGGGAAGGTTGAATTACCAAAAAAGAAAAATAAAGAGTCATAATTGTTAAGACTGTCTGATAAGTATAGTAATATGATTTAGGTAAATATATGGCTTCTACTGCTGAAAAAATGGCTTCTAGTATTAATTTAGGAATACTGGGCCAAGCAACTGAATTAAAAAAACGTATATGGTTTACCTTAGGTGCCCTGATTATTTATAGATTGGGAACTTATATACCACTTCCTAACATTGATCCTGTTGCTTTACAATCTCTTATGAATCAGAATTCAGGCGGGATATTGGGAATATTTAATATGTTCTCCGGTGGTGCTTTAGGAAGAATGACTATATTTGCGCTTAATATTATGCCTTATATTACAGCTTCTATAATTATGCAGTTAATGACTGTAACTATACCGCATATTGAGGCCTTAAAAAAAGACGGTGAGACCGGTAGGCGTAAAATTAACCAGTATACAAGATATGCAACTGTTTTCTTGGCAGCTATGCAAGGTTATGGAATTGCCGCAGGTCTTCAATCTATGCAAGGTGGGGCGGGTAGTATTGTAATCGACCCAGGTACTTTATTTATAGTAACTACTGTAACGACGTTGGTAGGAGGTACGCTTTTTTTGATGTGGCTTGGTGAGCAAATTACTGCCAGAGGTATTGGAAACGGTATATCACTTATTATTTTTGCAGGTATAGTAGCTGAGCTTCCGAGCGCTCTTGCCAGTACGGTTGAACTAGGGTGGAACGGTTCATTATCTACTTGGGTAATATTAATGTTATTACTACTTGCGATAGCTGTTATTGCATTAATAGTGTTTTTTGAACGTGCATATAGAAAAATTATAATACAATATCCTAAGCGTCAGCAAGGTAATAAAATATTTGGTGGTGAAAATTCTCATATACCTTTAAAGCTTAATACAGCTGGAGTTATTCCTCCAATATTTGCGAGTTCAATATTGCTGTTTCCTGCAACTTTAGCTGGCTTTAATGCCAGTGGTGAAGGTGTGCCACAGTGGCTGCAGACTGTTGTGCAATATATTTCACACGGACAGCCCTTGTATATTATTCTATATGTTGCGATAATAGTGTTCTTTTGCTTCTTTTACACTTCACTGGTCTTTAATCCGGAAGAAACTGCTGATAATTTAAGAAAAAACGGCGGGTTCGTTCCTGGCAGAAGACCTGGCAAAAATACAGCTGAATATTTTGATTATGTTTTGACAAGGTTAACTGTTGTTGGTGCTATATATCTGTCGGCTGTCTGTGTTTTGCCGGAAATGTTGATTACAAATTATTCAGTACCATTTTATCTAGGCGGCACAAGTTTGTTAATTGTTGTGAATGTTTTGCTTGATACAATGGGTCAAATTCAAACCCATTTATTCGCTCATCAGTATGAGGGATTAATAAAGAAATCTAAGCTAAAAGGCCGTAGAAGATGAAATTAATTTTACTTGGTCCTCCCGGTGCTGGAAAAGGGACGCAAGCTGAAAAAATCAAGAATAATTATAACATTATTCAACTATCAACAGGAGATATGTTAAGAGCCGCTGTTGCTTCTGGTTCAGAGCTAGGAAAGAAGGCTAAGATCGTAATGGATGCAGGTGCTTTGGTATCTGATGAAATTATGATATCCATGATAAAAGAGAGAATATCTCAGGATGACTGTAAAAATGGATTTATTTTAGATGGGTTTCCTAGAACTAAAGCGCAGGCAGAAGGGTTGGATGAGATGTTGGAAAGCTTAGAAAAATCGTTAGATGCCATTATCGAAATTAGAGTCAATGATGCTATTATAGTAGAAAGAATATCCGGCAGATTTAGTTGTGCTGATTGCAATGAGGGATATAACAAGATTTTTAAAATGCCAAAAATAGATGGTGTTTGTGATAAATGTGGTGGAAAAAATTTCTTTCAGCGAAGTGATGATAATGATAAAACAGTTTCAGCAAGAT
>JBIKME010000134.1:0-3791 GCA_044359415.1 Rickettsiales bacterium
ATGATCCGGATGCGGATAATGAATATTATCCATCAGCTGAAGATAATACTAATTTCCAAAAGCCTTTATTTGATCGTCCTATGTTTAATAACTAAACTGCGATTAAATGATATTTTTTTAAATTAGATCAATTGTCGTATAGTTCGTTAATATGCCCAAGTTTTCGTCCTTGCTGTATTTCTGTCTTACCATAGAGATGTATTTTGCTGTTTGGTTTTGAAATATGTTTTTCCCATAATTTAACATCATCACCTATAAGGTTTATCATTCTTACTTTTGAATGATATCTGCAATCTCCAAGCGGCAATCCGCATATGGCACGAATAAATTGTTCAAACTGACTTGTTACACACCCGTCCATTGTCCAGTGACCTGAATTGTGAGGTCTAGGGGCTATTTCGTTAATCAATATTTTATCGTTCTTCGTAACAAACATTTCGATAGCTAATATTCCCACCAGTTCAAATGCATTTGCCAGTTTTATAGCTATATTCTTTGCCTCTATAGCTAATTCATCACTTATGTTAGCAGGTGCGATTGTAGTTGATAATATGCCGTTTACATGATAATTTTCTGCGGCCGCAAAAGGCATGCTTTTGCCATCTGTGCCTCGTGCAACTATAACAGATATTTCTTTTGAAAAATTTATTTTTTCTTCAAGTATTGCAACTTCTGTATTTATTTGCTTCCATATTTGTTCAATATCAGATTGACTGTTTAAGCTATACTGGCCTTTGCCATCATAGCCGAACTCAACAGTTTTCAATATAGAATTACAATTATATTCCCTGTGAGCATTCTTTAAATCATCTAAGCTTCTGATTTCCGTGTAGGGAGCTGTTTTAATTCCCGCAGTATTTATAAAGTTTTTTTCTCTTAGGCGATTTTGTGAGGTATGAAGTAACTGCCAGTTTGGACGAACAAGAATGTTATTTTCTATTCTTTGCAGTGTTTTGTAAGGTATATTCTCAAATTCAAAAGTTACAACATCAACATCTTTCGTAAACTGATCAATTGCTTCTAAATCATCATAAGATGCTACGATTGTTTTGTTGGACACATATGAAGCAGGGCTGTTTTGCTTATCTGTAAAGCTGTTTACTTTATAACCTAAGTTAGCAGCGGCTAAAGCCGACATGCGCCCTAATTGTCCGCCTCCGATAATACCAATCGTTGAACCGGGTTTTATAATTGTCATATTTACGCCGGAAATTCAGTTATTGAGTTTGTTTTGTTATCACGATATTCCTGTAGCTTGCTACTTATTTCATTATTATGTATAGCTAAAATAGATGCTGCTAATATGGCTGCATTTATAGCGCCTGCTTTTCCTATCGCAAGAGTACCGACCGGAACCCCGGCAGGCATTTGCACTATTGAAAGTAAGCTATCAATCCCATTAAGATTAGTGCTTTTTATAGGCACTCCTAAAACCGGTAATATAGTCATTGCGGCAACCATTCCAGGCAAGTGAGCGGCACCTCCTGCTCCGGCTATAATAACCTTCAATCCTTTGGACGCAGCCTCTTTTGCGTATGTATGCATTCTATCAGGCGTTCTATGCGCTGATATAATGCGAGTTTCATGAGTAATTCCTAACATGTTTAATGTATCACTTGCGTGAGTCATTGTTTTCCAATCAGATTGGCTGCCCATTATAATGGCAACTTGCGGATTAATGTCATCCTTATTCATATAAAACCCGATAATTAAAAAATGAACAAAACATTATCTACGAATAATTAATTTAGGCAAGGTATTTTTAAGCTATTATATCATCACATAAAAACTCATATAAGAAAGAAATTCGATCCTTGATCGTTAGCTTTCTTCTTTTCATTCTTTGTACCAATAGTTGATCGTAAGGAGGGTATTTTGTAATGGCTTCGATCTTAGCATCCAACTGTTTATGCTCTTCTTGCAGCTCTTTTAGCTCATTTCTAGCTTTTTCTTCTACACCCATTACTACTACCAAAGGTTAACTATAAACAGCCATATTAAACAGCAATATATTATATCATATTTTTAAAAAAATTAAATTAATAATTGTATATTTTTTCAATTATTAATTTAGACTTAAGTTTAGATGTAAGCTAAGCATGTATTTAACAATTAATGATATTTATTAAATTATCTACATCTTTTTTAAACTCACTATCTTCATTCATAAGTTGATCAACTTTTTTTACCGCATGCATCACGGTAGTATGATCCTTACCGCCAAATTTACGACCTATCTCAGAGAGACTTCTTACAGTAAGAAGTTTGCATAAATACATTGCAATCTGGCGTGGCCTTGCAACTGAACGCGCTCTTTTTGCCGAAGACATATCAGAAATTTTTATATTAAAGTAGGAAGTTACATTTTTTTGTATGTCAGCTATTGTTATAGTTTTCTCATTTGCGCGTAATAAATCAGCCAAGATCTCCTGTGTATATTGTAAGGTTATCTTCTTATCCATAAGACTTGAGTGCGCAATTACTTTATTAAGTGCGCCTTCGAGCTCTCTAACATTAGAACGAATTTTTCCAGCCAGAAATTCTAAAACCTGATCAGGAACAAAAGCCGTTTTAATATTACTAATTTTATTTCTTAAAATACCTAATCTCAATTCAAAGTCGGTATTTTTAATATCGGCGACCATACCCCAGCCAAGACGAGATTTTACTCTCTCTTTCATACCATCTAGATCGGATGGTGATCTGTCGCCGGAAATAACGATTTGTTTATTCATATCCAGCAATGAATTTACGGTATGAAAAAATTCTTCTTGAGTGCTTTCTTTGCCGCAAATAAACTGTACATCATCTATCATTAAAATATCAACGGTACGAAAACTGTCTTTAAAATCCATTACGGAATTTCCGCGTAATGATTTGACAAATTGATACATAAATTTTTCTGCTGATAAATATAATACTTTTCTATTAGGCTGATCATTTTGAATCTTCAAAGCTATGGCATGCATTAAGTGCGTTTTTCCCAAGCCTACCCCTCCATGCAGGAATAGCGGATTATTACCTGGAATAACTTCCGTATTTTCGGCTACAGATAATGAAGCGGTATAAGCAAGTTTGTTAGATTGACCCACAACATAATTATCAAAAGTAAATCTTCTATCTATGGGCGATCCCATGCTTGGTTCTGAGGAGTTCACTCCTATTATATTAACATTTTGTCCACTGACATCAATACCTGAAGCGATAATGTTATTATTTACAGCAAGTTCTCTTAAACCTCTTGATTTATTGACAATAATCTCAACTGAATAAATTGAAGGTGACTCTAAATACCATAATTGTTTAATTCTATCTAAATAGTTAGTTAATATCCACTCGCGAATAAACCTGGTAGGAGCTTCTAATATAATCTCATTTCCCGTATCTTTTACAAAATGCAAATGACCAAGCCAGCTTTTATAAACATCGTCGCCGAATTCAGACTTAAGAGCTTGCGTTATTTTTTGCCATTTTGTATTAATTTGCGCGCCGGCTATAGCCTCATTTCTTTTTGTTGCTACATACATAACTATCTTTGCTCCCATGGAAGATTAAACTTTTTCCATCCGTTAATTGTTCCCCTGTGACCATCACTATCTAAATCGCCTTCAAACCCTCCTATTATATTATAACATTGTGTATAACCTTTCTCCGTCATATGAATGGCAGCATCCAGTGAGCGCCCTCCGGACTTGCATAAGAAAAAAATTGCCAAATTTTTGTCGGTACCAATTTCTTGTTCTAGCTGGGAAGAAAATTTAGTATTTACTTCCCAGTTGGGAAATAGTTTC